>JBDMZA010000090.1:0-8566 GCA_039770155.1 Clostridiales bacterium | reverse complement strand
CAACAATAAAAAATAACATCATAATAAATAAGTTATAACCTAACAATAAAACCCACAACTTATTATACTAAATTAAATACTTATTAATTACAAATAACTAATTATACGGTTTAAAATATATTACATGACTTTTCATTTCAAATTGTTCAATTATTCATATATGCAAACTAAATTCTAATAAATTTCACACTGGGGATATCAAAAAAATAACTCTTATGTATAATCATAAAACAAACTCGTCAACATTAAAATAATCCACTAAACCACTGAAAATTTCATAAAAAAAATTTTGTATTATTTTTAAGTTCTAAAAATAAATTTTTAATTACAAATAATTATTCTTAAATTATTTTCACATCTATTTTATTGTAATTTTATGCATATTCAACTTTTTTCATCCATAATAAATTTGACATAAAATATTTCAATATGTTACTCTTGTAATTAGGTGTAAGATAAAATAAATTATTTTAAAATCCACCATAAATTATCATTTTATAATTATTTTATTTTTGGGAGGGCTGTATGAAAAAGCTATCTTCATTATTAATTTTTTTTTACATTATATTAATAAATTTTAGTTATATCTATTGTGAGGAACCTCCTAATTTAAATGTAACTTCTTATATATTAATCGAAAAAAATTCAGGTACCATCTTATCAGAAAAAAATTCAGATATGAAAATATATCCTGCCAGCACAACAAAAATATTAACTGCTATAGTCTCATTGGAAAATACAGACCTTGAAAAAAAAATTACTGTAACTCAATCTGCCATTAACGCAATTGGTCCTGGTGGAATGAATATAAATTTACAAGTAGGAGAAATTTTAAATCTGGAAAATTTGCTCAATGCAATGCTATTAAGTTCTGCAAATGAAGCAGCCTATTGTATTGCCGAAGGCTCAATGACTGATTTTAAAACTTTTATGAATAAAATGAATTCCACTTCAAAAAATTTAGGTGCTGTTAATTCCAATTTTATTAATCCAAATGGTATGTTCAATGAAAACCATTTTTCAACAGCATCTGATCTGGCTATTATATCAAAATATGCAATGCAAAATGATTCATTTAGAAACATTGTATCTAAAACATCATATAAGTTACCTCCAACGAATAAACATGCTTTTTGGCCTGTTTTACCTATATCAAATAATTTTGTAGTCGATAACACTAAATCTGAATTTTACAGTAAAGTAACTGGAATAAAAACAGGTTATTTAAGTGAATCAAAGAGAAATCTATGTTCTTCAGCAATTAATTCTGACGGATTAGAACTAATTAGTGTTATTATAGGTGCTAATACAATTGCTGAAAGAGATAACTACTCAAAAGCTTTACTAGAATATGGATTTAGAAATTTTTCAATGCAAAAAATTATATCAAAAGGCGAAATTATAAAAGATAACTTAATAGTAAATAATTCTAAAGATAATTCATACTTAACTTTAGTTTCTAACAATGATATTGAATCTATTTTACCAAATGATAAAGATTCTTGGAATATAGAAACTATAGAAAATATAAAAACAGATATAAAAGCACCTATCAATGCTGGACAAAATTTTGGAACAATTGAATATAAATTTGGAAATATAAGCCTTGGTAAAATCAATGTAGTTGCAGACAGATCCATAGAGAAAAAAGAAATTATTCAAGTAAAAAAATTATTCAGTCATAATATAATGTTTATTTTTAATATATTTATAATTATTATTGGAATAACATTTATATTGAGAATAATTAAGAAAATAATTATTTTAAGATAATTCTCTAAAAATAACAGATGGAGATAAACTCCATCTGCTATAAATAATAAATTATTCAACAGTTACACTTTTTGCCAAATTTCTTGGTTTATCAACATCACAACCTTTTAAGACTGCAACATAATATGCAAATAATTGCATTGGTGTTACTGCTGCTATTGGCAAAATAATAGGATCTAAATCATCAATATAGATAACCGTATCTGCAACTTTTTCAACTTCTTTATTTTTCTTAGCTGCTATAGCTAGAACAACTGCACCTCTTGCTTTAACTTCTTTAATGTTGCTTATCATTTTTTCTAGCAAATAATCTTGTGTCATTGGGCAAATCACTAATGTCCCTTCTTCGATTAATGCAATAGTTCCATGTTTTAACTCTCCACCTGCATAAGCTTCAGAGTGTATATATGAAATTTCTTTTAATTTTAATGACCCTTCCATTGAAAGCGCATAATCCAAACCTCTGCCAATAAAAAACACACTCTTAGCATTGTAATGACTTGCTGCAAATTTTTGTATTTCATCTTTATAATCTAATATATTTTGAATAACTTCTGGTAATTGTTTTAGTGACTTGATATAGTACTTAAGTTTATCTTCACTAATGAATCCTTTTTTGTAAGCAAAATCAAAAGCTATTAAATACAAAGCTGCCAATTGTGTATTATAGGCTTTAGTAGATGCAACAGCTATTTCTGGCCCTGCCCAAGTATATAAAACATCATCTGAAGCTCTAGCAATAGAACTTCCAACAACATTTACAATTGATAAAATTCTTGCTCCTGATTTTTTAGATTCTCTAAGTGCCATCAAAGTATCCAAGGTTTCGCCTGATTGGCTTATAATAATAACTAAACTCTTTGATGTTATCATAGGTTTTCTATATCTAAATTCAGAAGCTACATCAACTTCAACAGGAATTCTTGCTAAGTTTTCAATAATATATTTAGCAATAAAACCTGCATGATATGCAGTACCACAAGCTACAATAAATATTTTATCAAAATTAACTAAATCATCTTTTGTAATATTTATCTTATCTAATTTTATTATCTCTTCTTTTATTCTTGGGTTTAATGTATCTTTAACTACTTTTGGTTCCTCGCACATTTCTTTCATCATAAAATGTTCAAATCCTGATTTTTCAGCTGATTCAATATCCCAATCTACATTAAATATTTCTTTTTTAACTTTTTGTCCATATATATTAAAAATATCAACACTATCTTTTTTTAATTTAACAATTTCTTTATCTTCTAAAATATAAATCTTTCTTGTATGTTCTAAAATTGCAGGTATATCTGAGGCTATATAATTTTCATTATCTCCTAATCCAACAATTAAAGGACTATCTTTTTTTGCTGCAATAAATTCATCTGGAGACTCACTACACATAACACCAAGAGCATAAGAACCTTCTAATTCATTTAAAGAATCTATTACAGCTTGAATTAAATCACCTTTATAATGAAATTCGACTAAATGTGCTACTACTTCTGTATCAGTATCTGATTGAAATTCAAAACCTTCTTTTTCAAGAAATTCTTTAACATTCATATAATTTTCAATTATTCCATTATGAACTACTGCAATTTTACCATTTGAACTCAAATGTGGATGAGAATTAGTATCATTTGGCTCACCATGAGTTGCCCATCTTGTATGTCCAATACCCAAAATACCGTCTATATTTAAAGTATGAAGTTTTTCTTCAAGTACTGCTAATCTACCCTTACATTTATTTACTGTTACATTCTCTCCATCAAAAACCGCTATTCCAGCAGAATCATAACCTCTATATTCTAATTTTTGTAATCCTCTAATTAATATCGGAACAACTTTTTTTTCACCTATATATCCTACTATACCACACATTTTAACATCTCCTTTATTATTATTCTAGTCAAGGAATATCCAAAAACTAAATTATCATTCTTTTAAAAGTATATACTTTTTCAAATTCTCTTAAATTTAGATATAAGCACTAAAAACAATTATTAATATTAATAAATGATAAAGCAGAATCAAAAAATAACCTGAAAAATAATACCGAATTCATACTCGAGAATTAGATTTTATTTTTTGGATATCCCCAGTTTAATTGCATTATTTTAAGAATAAGTATTATCTAGCATTCATTGTCAATAAATAACAATACGCAGAAACTTACCAAAAATAAGTACCTTATCTCAAGTAATAAATTACATAATCATCAGATAAAATTCCTAAATCTTTAAAAACTCTTTACCATATTAAATTTTAATAAGAGATACTTGATAGGATTGCTAACCAATAGACCTTTGTTATGTAGTTACCTACAGTTTTAAATCTATATTTACGATCTTAGCTAAACCGGAAGGCATCCGCCGAATTTTCGATAAACCTTCTCCTCGTCAACAATAAAATTGTCTGGCGCTTCTTTAGACTTTTAATTAATTCACCTCAATTCCAAGTCATCTGAAAACAAAATTTTCAAATCCTAAATATCCATTCCAACCTATTATCATTATAATTTCTTTAATACAAAAAAGCAAGAAAATAAATTTTTTTCCAATATCCAATTTAAAACTAATTTTTCTACATCCAAAATAAATTTCGACTTAGGAGAACCTAAAAAATAATACCAAATTCCTTTCATCTGAAGTTCGCTTAAATCATGCGAATTCTTTTCGTCTGAAATTCGCTTAAATCGTGCAAATTCATACTCGAAAATTAGAGTTTATCTTTTGGATATCCCTTAGGCATAATCAAAAAATTTGTCTTATGAAATTTTTGATTATGCCTTATTCCCAAGGCATAATCAAAAGTTTCCTTTTATTTGAAACATACTCAATTTTAATTTCTATATTGTATTCCTCATTCTACTCTATTTATCCTAATCTTTCCTCAATAATTTTTGATAATTCTTCTGCTCTCTTTTTTATATAATCTTTATTCATTCCTTCTATCATAACTCTAACCAATGGTTCTGTCCCAGATGCTCTAATTAAAACCCTGCCTTTTCCATTAAATTCCGTTTCTAATTCTTTGCAATATTTAGCAACTAAATCATCACTTAAATATTTATTTTTATTTTCATTCTTAACTCTAGCATTAACTAATATTTGAGGTAATATATTCATAATTGAAGATAACTCTGATAACTTCCTACCTGTTTTTTTCATCACATTTACTAGTTGAACTGCTGTTAAAAGACCATCTCCAGTAGTATTATGTTTTAAAAATATAATATGACCTGATTGTTCTCCTCCCAAAATAAAATCATTTTCTAGCATTTCTTGTAAAACATATCTATCTCCAACCTTAGTTTTCTTAACAATTATGCCATTTTCTTTTGCCATAATATCAAATCCTAAATTACTCATTACTGTTGCTACTATTGTATTGTCAGTTAACATGTTTCTTTCCTTCAAATCCATTCCAATAATTGCCATTATTTGATCTCCATCAACAACATTTCCTTTCTCATCTACTGCTAAAACTCTGTCTGCATCACCATCAAAAGCTAATCCTATATCTGCTTTTTCATTTACAACAGTGTTAATTAAATCTAATAAATCTGTTGAGCCACATTTTTTGTTTATATTACTACCATCTGGGTTATTATTAATAGTAACAATTTCAGCATTTAGTTTTTCGAAAACTATTGGTGAAGTTCTATATGCCGCACCATTTGCACAGTCTAAAACTACTTTTATTTCTTTAAAATCATTATCTGAAATATCGACTATAAAATTTGTATAATCTCTAACACCATCAGTCATATATAATCTTCTTCCAATATTTTCTCCTATTGGAATAGGCAAATTATCAATATCATTTAAAACAATATTTTCTATTTTCTCTTCCAATTCATCAGATAATTTATAACCATTACTATTAAAAAATTTAATTCCATTAAATTCAAAAGGATTATGAGAAGCCGATATTACAATACCTGCATCAGCTTTATATAGTCTCGTCAGATATGAAATTGCTGGTGTAGGTAATACACCTAGTACAACAACTTCTGCTCCTACTGAACAAATACCTGCTGATAATGCTGATTCCAACATATCTCCTGAGATTCTTGTATCTGTTCCTACCAAAATTTTGGGTATATGTTTTGTTTCACCTGTTAAAACATAAGCTCCTGCTTTTCCTAATTTATATGCTAAATCAGCAGTTAGTTCTTTATTTGCAATCCCTCTTACTCCATCTGTTCCAAATAACTTTCCCATTAAAAATTCCCCCTTGTATAATTTAAAAACTGTCCTACTTTTCTTTTGCTGATAATTCAACTTTATAGTCATCTAATGTTTTTACATTACTTGGTAAATTCAAATCCAATTCAACATACTTATCTTCATTTTTAAATCCTTTAACATCAATAGAAGGTTTAAGTATTTCTGCATCTAAATTATCAATATCTTTTTTATCTCCAACAACCTCAACTAATACTGAAGGACTTGTTATTTCATAATTGTACTTATCATTTTTGTTGTTTATTTTAATATCTTCTTTAAAAATGGGAATTATCCTTTTACTAAAATCGTTTATCTCAACACTTACATTTACTTGATTATTTCCATTTGCAAGTTCCACATCTTCTGGTAAAACTACTTGAGATTTAAAGTTTTTAGTTTCACTTAAACCATTTATATCTATTCTTTCAGTTTTTACAGTTTCTAACTCTTGTAACACCTTAGAATCACCCTTTAGTAAAACACTCTCTGGAAACACATTTTTTGTACCTACTTGAAAACCATCTTCTGGTATTCCTGTTGTAAAAGCTTCAATTTCTACTTCTTTTGCTATTTCAATATATACTTTTACTGTTCTAATTCCATTCAAATCATTTATTTCATTTCCATAATTATCATAAAATCTGCATTTAGATTCTACTAAAATATCCTTATCAATATCATCTACATCCACATAAGTTCTCACCATAGATATTTTATCTTTTAATGGTCCTAATGATTCAATTCCAATTGATTCAGGATCTGATACTTTCTTAATAATTTGATAATCTTGTTTAGGTTCACCATTTGTTACAATATTTACTGTATAAGGATTTGTTTTTATACTTTCAATATCTAAATCAAGATATTCTTGATCATACTTTATTTCAATTCCATTTAAGTCTACATTTCCAATATAATCAGTTTTTAATTTTATTTTATTATCACTATAACTATCTATTTGAGAAAAATCAGCTACTATATTAAAATCATTCTGATTTATTTTACTGATTTTATCAACTCTACCTGTTATTTTCACAGAAATATAACGACTATAATCTTTGTCTTTTAAAATTAATTTTTTATTATCAAGGGAATTTTTATTAATTTCTTGTATAACAATTGTGTAAGTATAAGTTTCTAAAGGATTAGTTAAATTTAACACATAATTCCACAAAAACAAAGCAATTACAACTGATATAATTTTAAAAGCGATATCTTTTTTTATTATATTATTTATATTTAAATTAATCACTTCTCTTCACCTTCCACAAAGATAGCAAATTACTTGTTGGATTATCTTCTACCAAAGTTCTTATTAGTTCACTCCTAAGATTATCAACAGTTAAATTTCTTGTTAGAACTCCATTTAAGCCAAAATTTATTTTACCAGTTTCCTCACTTACAATAACGGCTATTGAATCCGATACTTCTGTGATACCAAGGGCAGCTCTATGTCTTGTTCCTAAATCTTTGCTCAAATTCGAATTTTCAGTCAATGGAAGAAAGCATGAAGCTGCCATTATTTTATTATCCCTAATAATTATAGCTCCATCATGTAATGGAGTATTTTGTGAAAATACATTTAGCAATAACTCAACTGAAACCTTTGAATCCATTGAAACACCTGTGCTTATAATATCTCCAATTTTTGTTTCTCTTTCAATAACTATTAAGGCACCTGTCATATTTTTCGACATATGAGAACACGCTTTTACAATAGATTCAATAACTGTATTTGTATCTTGTTTACTTTTTTCTTCATCAAAATTTAATACCGCCCTAAACTTACTTCGTCCAATTTGTTCAAGTCCTCGTCTCAATTCTGGTTGAAATAAAATTACCAATGTTAAAACCAAAGCTTGAAAAGTGTTATTTAATATATATGCAATGGTATTTAACCCCAAATAATCAGTTATTCTTGAAGCTATAATAACAAAAGCTATTCCTTTAACTAGTTGCCAAGCTCTGGTTTCCTTTACAAGCATTATTAATTTATAAATAATATAAGAAACAACGCCTATGTCAAGTGCAGTTTTCAGACCATCCCAAGGTGTTTCTAATGCCAAAAAATATGATATTATACCTCCTAAATCAAAATCACTTAAAGAATACAATTTTTTCACCCTTATTTATTATTTGTTTTGACTATTATGAATATTATTCTAAAATATTGCAAATTAAATATTTCCAATAAAAACATTTTTTAAATATTTTAATGCTATTTTTTCAAATTTTATTAAGGTATCAATGGGTGTACTTTGAATATCCATTTTATATCTTGGAAAATATCTTGTTATATGAAGAGGTATATCAACTGATAATTCTGCAATCCACTTAGATAAATTTTCAAACTCATTCTCATCATCATTTAATGTAGGAATAATCAATGCTGTTAACTCAATATGACATTTATCTTTTAAATATTCTATTGTTTTTAACACACTTAAAATATTACTCCCACAAAATTTCTTATAAAACTCATCATTAAATGATTTTATATCAATATTAAAGGCATCAATATACTTAACAAGTTCAGTTAATGGTCTTATATTAATAAATCCATTCGT
>JBDMZA010000089.1:0-2561 GCA_039770155.1 Clostridiales bacterium | reverse complement strand
TTGAAATTTTCGGGCTATAATTTATTCTTAAATTACAAATGATTTAAATATAATAGTTATACCTGAGCAAAATAAGCTTTTTAAATAAGAGAGCGATTTTTGTTGTTAATATATTTTTTCTTGTGGAATAGTATATTAAAGAAGGTAAAATATGAAAAGTTTATTTTTAATTAATATATAATTTTTCTAAATAAATTTACTTTTTTAAGTAATGTTTATTCAAACACATAACTAACAAAAGCTAACAAAAAAGCTAAGTTTAAAGTTATTTTATTTAATATGGGATATCAAAAAAATAAATCAGTATTTTCCCAAAATTAATCACATAATTTTAGTGATTTAAAAGTGAAAAAATATGATAGTATTTTTTAGATTCTCCTAAGAAAATAATAGGTTATAATTTTATAATTACCACTCTAAAGGGGGATAAAACATGAATAGGGAAGAAATATCCAGTATAATTCAAAAGGATAGAGAGCAACATAAAAATGAACACTTTAAAGGGACTTTTCTTGATTATTTAAACTTAATTAAAGAAGATCCAGACTTGGCAATGCTTTCTCATCAAAGAATGTTTAATCTCATAACAGAACAAGGTATTAAAGTTATTAAAACAGATGATAATCCTAGACTTCGAAGAATTTATGGAAATGATGTTATTAAGAGATATAAATTCTTTGAAGACGAATTTTTTGGTATTGATAAAACTATAATGAAAATAGTTAGATATTTTCATTCAGCGGCAATGGCAGGAGAAGAATCAAGACAGGTTTTATATCTAGTAGGACCTGTTGGTTCTGGAAAATCTTCACTAATGGAGAAATTGAAAAATTCTCTAGAAAAAGAACCTGATGTTTATGCATTGGCAGGTTGCCCTATGAGAGAAGAACCATTGCACCTTTTACCAAAGCATCTTCGTGACGAATTTGAAGAAATATTAAATGTAAAAATTGAAGGAGACTTATGTCCTGTTTGTAGGTATAGATTAAAAAATGAATTTAATGGTGAATATGAGAAATTTCCTGTTGAAACTATAGGATTTTCTGTAAGATCAAGAAAGGGAATTGGTGTAGTTCCACCAGTTGATCCTAATAATCAGGATACATCAGTGCTTATAGGTTCTGTTGATATATCAAAGATAGATCAATATCCTGAAGATGATCCTAGGGTACTATCATTAAATGGGGCATTTAATGTTGGTAATAGAGGAATTGTAGAATTTATAGAGGTTTTTAAAAATGAAACTGAGTATTTACATGCTATGATAACAGCAACTCAGGAAAAATCAGTTCCTTCACCAGGCAAGGGATCTATGATCTATTTTGATGGTATAATTCTTGCACACTCAAATGAAGCCGAGTGGAATAGGTTTAAATCAGATCATACAAATGAAGCTATTTTAGATAGAATTGTAAAGATTGAAATTCCATATTGTTTGGAATTAAATGAAGAAATTAAAATTTATAAAAAAATACTTAAGAAAAGTAGATTTGTAGCACATATAGCACCACATACAATAAAGATTGCTTCTATGTTTGCTATCTTAACTCGACTAGTTCAATCTAACAAAGTTGATCCTTTAACTAAATTAAAAATATATAATGGTGAAGAGATTGTTGAAAAGGGTATGACAAGAAAAATTGATATTTTTGAGTTGAAGGAAGAAGTTGACAGAGAAGGATTAACAGGTATTTCAACAAGGTTTATAATGAAAGCTCTTGATACAACCCTTTCAGAATCAGAGCATAATTGTATTAATCCTATTTCAGTTATGGAAACATTGGTTAAATCTGTAAAAGAATTATCTATAAGTGAAGAGGATAAATCAAGATATTTAATGTTTATTCAAGATACAATAAGAAAAGAGTATGGTCGTATTTTAGAAAAAGAAATAACAAAAGCATTTATACATGGATATAGGGAACAAGCAGAATCTTTATTTAATAATTATTTAGATCATGCAGAAGCTTTTGTTAATAAAACAAAAATAAAAGATAAAAATACAGGGGAAGAATTGGAAGCTGATCTTAAATTTTTAAGATCAATAGAGGAACAAATTGGAATAACTGATACTTCGGCCAGAGGATTTAGAGCAGATGTTACAGCTTATATGTTCTTTGTTCTTAGAAATGGTGGAAAATTAGATTATAATAGTTATGAACCTCTAAAAGAAGCGATTGAGAAAAAACTTACTGCTTCAGTTAAAGAGTTGAGTAGGGTTATTACTCAAACAAGGGTAAGGGACAATGAACAAAGTGGAAAATATGATGCTATGGTAGACGAAATGAAAAGGAATGGTTATTGTGATCATTGTTGTAATGTAATATTAAAATATGGTTCAAATAATCTTTGGAAAGATTAGTATAGATAACTGAAAATAAATTGTAATTCTTAAAATTAAAAGAGTTAAATATTATTTTTAGTTAGGGACATCCAAAAAATAGTACAATATTTTTTGGATATCCTTAAGGAGAGCCTAAAAAATAATACCAAATTCTTTTCGTCTGAAGTTCGCTTAAATCATGCGAATTCATACTCGAGAATTAGAGTTTATTTTTTGG
>JBDMZA010000088.1:0-2540 GCA_039770155.1 Clostridiales bacterium | reverse complement strand
TACCATATCAAAGTCAAATAACTTCAAATAAAAATTAAAAAAAACAATTAAAATCAGCTATTTTATTCAGTGAAATATATGTAATAATTCTTCTTTATATTAGACTATAAGTTTTTTTAATTTAAAATATAGACATTTAGGAGACAACAATATGCTTGAAACACAAAGACTACTCATACGAAAATTTTTAGTAAATGATTACAATGACCTGTATGAGTATTTATCTTTAGACTCCACTTATATATATGAGCCAGGTACTCCAATTTCTTTAGAAACTACTAAATTAATGGTTCTTAAAAGATCAAGAGAAAATAATTTTTTTGCTGTTGAATTAAAAAGTGAAAAAAAAGTTATCGGACATATATATTTTCAACAACTAGAACCTAGAGAATTAATGACATGGGAAATCGGATATATATTTAATCCAAACTATCATAGGCTGGGTTATGCAACTGAATCCTCAAAGGAACTTATTTTATATGGATTTAATAATTTAAATATTCATAGAATTATTGGAAGATGTAATCCTAAAAATAAAGCCTCATGGAAAGTACTTGAAAAACTAGGCATGAAAAGAGAAGGGCGATTTAGAGAAAATATTTTTTTTAAAAAAGATAAAAATAATCAACCAATTTGGACTGATACATATGAATATGCTATACTTAGTAGAGATATAATTTCTTAAATATTTCTTTTTAAAATTCGGAACATTAATCATAATATTCATGTCAAATAAATATAGGAAAACTCTTGAAAAAAGGAGATTTTAGTATGTTTAATTTTTTTAAAAGTATTAAGTCCAGAATTTATACAACATCACTAATTGCAATTTTGATAAGTATCATTTTTATGGTTACTTCTTCATTCTCTGTAGATAATCCCGATGAGGAATGCAAAATAATTATTAATAATAAGCCAAATACAGACAATGATAATAGTAATAAAAATGAATTACCTGTAGTAGGTAATAAAGAAAAGTTAGAAGATATAATAAAAAACAATTCAAAGTACATGAACAGAACACCTAACTTAAAATTATTTGAAATGGAAGATTCACAAGAAATCGGTAATTCTTCAAATCAAAAAAGCTCTGAAGACCATTCAAAAACTAATACTCAAGTTGATGGTGTCGATGAAGCAGATGTAGTGAAAACCGATGGCAATTATATCTATCATGTTAATAAAAATAGGCTTCTTATTACAAATATTGATGATCCCAAAAATATGAAAATAGTCAAAAAAATTGATTTTAAAGATGATTTTTATGTAACTGAATTATACGCAGATTCAAATAATTTGACTATTATTGGTTCACAGAATATAAAAATCGAATCATACTTACCCCAAATTGACAAAGACATTAATATTGATGATACTAGAAATATCATGCCTTCAACTAATTTCGTTAAGGTTATGGTTTTTGATATCTCTGATAAAACAAACATTAAGCAGGTTAGAGATTTTGAAATTGAAGGAAACTATATATCATCTAGAAAAATCAATAATAATTTATACATTATATCCAATAAAAATATTTTTAATTACATAATTTATCCTAATTCTAACAACAATAGTTCAATCCTTGAAAAATCAAGTGAAGCTCTTTTAGTTCCTATATTTAAAGATAGAAATGGATATAAAAAAATATCTTATGATGATATACATTATTTTCCTGACAGTCCAGATGCAAATTACTTAAATGTATCATCAATAGATGTTACTAATAGTAAAAAAGATACTAAAATTCAAACATATTTAGGGTCAGGAAACAATATTTATTGTTCATTGAAAAATCTATATGTTTCAGTAAATTTTTATGATACTGCAAAAAATAATGAAAAATCAAAACTTCCAGAAAATGGATTGATTTACTATAATAATTTAAAAACTCTAATTTATAAATTTTCATTGGACAAGTTAGATGTTAATTATCAAAGCAAAGGTGAGGTACCAGGTAGTATTCTAAATCAATTTTCTATGGATGAAAAAGATGATTATTTTAGATTAGCTACTACTGAAAATGGTCAAACTCAAAAAAATAATCTATATATAATGGATAAAAATATGAAAACCATTGGAAAAATAAACAACATTGCTCCAGGTGAGCAAATTTATTCAGTTAGATTCATGAATGATAGGGCATATATTGTAACGTTCAAAACTGTAGATCCACTATTTGTAATCGATATAAAAAATCCAACATCACCAAAAATTCTTGGTAGCCTTAAAATACCTGGTTTTAGTGATTATTTGCATCCATTTGATGATAACCACATAATAGGATTTGGAAAAGATACAATTGAAAAAAATGGAAGTGCTTATCATATGGGCTTAAAAATGGCTTTATTTGATGTTTCTGATGTTTCAAATCCTAAGCAAAAATTCCAAGAGATTATTGGCGACCGAGGTTCAGATTCAGAATTATTAAGAAATCACAAAGCACTATTATTTATGAAAGAAAAGAACTTTTTAGCATTTCCTTTAACAATAACAAAAAATAATGATAATATTAAAAATGACAGCAATGATAATTTTGATAT
>JBDMZA010000087.1:0-4919 GCA_039770155.1 Clostridiales bacterium | reverse complement strand
TCTTGACATTTTATTTGAATTCAAATAAAATGTCTGTATGAAATTTATTTTAACATATGATAATTACCAATAAAACTTAATCTCAAATTAAAGTTTTATTTGGGTAGGGGGGTAATACAATGAACCATCTCGAAACAATTAGAGAAAAACTTCACAAATCAATGGAAGTAGATAAAAAAGATAGTACTTTAAAAATAAGTCAAGAATTAGACAAATTAATTTTAGAATATTTAAAAAATAATATTAGTAAAAGAACATTTTCATAAAATGTTCTCAAATCTGCACTTTATATAAAATAATTTTTAAAATATAAAAATTTTATGGATAGCAAAAAGCAAACCTTTAATTCTCGAAAATGAATTCGTGTGATTTAAGCAAATTTCAGATGAAAATAATTCGTTACTATTTTTTTGCTATCCCTGGATCTTCTGTAGCAGTTAATGCTACATTTATTATTCTATGTTTTTTTCAACCTTTTTTTTATTAATTATTAAAATTATTTGAAATAATTATAGATATAGTTTAATATATGTATTTAATAATTATATTTCTACAAGAAAATTAAAAAAATCCAATCTTTCTTATTGTGTAAAGAATTGTTGGTTTTAGCCTATCATAGGAGGAAAAAACATGAATTTAGAACTCGATTCTGAAAAAATCAAAATAGCTTCAGGTAAAAAACCTGCAGATTTAGTTATCAAAAATGTGAAAATTGTAAATGTATTTACTAAAGAAATTATTAAAAACAATGTTGCCATATATAAAGATTTTATTATTGGAATTGGTAATTATAAAGGAATAAATGAAATTGATGCTGAAGGTAAATTTATTTGTCCAGGACTTATTGACAGCCATGTTCACATAGAATCATCAATGGTTTCACCTGTTGAATTTGCAAATTCAATTCTTCCTCATGGAACAACAACAATAATAGCCGATCCCCATGAAATTGCAAATGTTTGTGGAGAAAATGGTATAAAATTTATGATTAATCAATCTAAAAACACACTACTAAATATATTTTTCATGCTTCCTTCATGTGTTCCCGCTACTCCATTTGAAAATAATGGTTCTATTTTCGATAGTAGTAAAATGAAATATTTTATATCAAATAAAAATATTTTAGGATTGGCTGAAGTAATGGATTATGTGTCTGTTATTAATTGCAATGAGGAAATACTCAAAAAAATAAATTTATTCAAAAATTCAACTATTGATGGTCATTGTCCTTCATTATCAGGAAAATCCTTAAATGCATATAAAATATCAGGTGTTTCAACTGATCATGAATGTTCTACAATAGAAGAAGTAGCTGAAAAACTCAGAATTGGAATGTACATACAAATTAGAGAAGGATCTGCTGCCAAAAACTTAACTAATATTATTTCTGAAATGATAAAAATTAATCTTCCATTTAACAAATGTCTTTTTTGTACTGATGATAGACAATTAGCAGATATAATACAAAATGGTCATATAAATTATAATATTAAAAAATCTATTTCATTGGGATTAAATCCCATTGAAGCAATATCAATGGCAACAATAAATACTGCAAATTGTTATAATTTAAAAAACATAGGTGCTATTGCTCCAGGATATATAGCTGATTTTTTACTTCTAAATGATTTAGATAGTTTTGATATAGATAAAGTTTATTTAAAAGGTAAAATACTCAAAGAAAATAATGAAAATAATTACACTTTAAATATAACAAAAAATGAACTAAGTATTTTAAATACTGTAAATATTCCAAAAATAACAAAAGAAAAATTAAAAATAACTATAAATAATGATTTAGCAAATGTAATAGATTTGATTCCTGGAAGTTTAATAACAAAAAAAAATCTATGTAGCGTAAAAAAAATCAATAATATTTTTATTGCTGATAAGACATTCTCAAAATTAGTTGTTATAGAACGTCACAAAGCACTAAATAAAATAGGTCTGGGTATATTAAAAAATTTCAATATACAGTCTGGAGCAATAGCAAGCACAATAGCTCATGATTCACATAATTTAATAGTAGTAGGCGATAATGATGATGATATTTTACTTGCTATAAATAAAATTAAACAGATAAATGGTGGTTTAGTAATAGTAGGCAACAACAAGGTATTAGGAAGTTTGGCTTTACCAATCGCCGGTATAATGAGTACTGAAAGTGCAAATATAGTAGAATCAAACTTAAAAAAGCTTAATGAAATCTCTATAGAGTTAAAAATTAATCCTCAAATTGACCCTTTTACTTTGTTATCATTTCTGGCTTTACCTGTGATCCCAGAAATAAGATTAACTGACCAAGGATTATTTGATGTAATTAATTATAAATTTATAAGTATTTAGAAAAATTTATTATATTTTGAAACCATATTATTTTATAATTCTTGAAAATGAATTCCTTATGATTTAAGAAAATTTTAGACGAAAAAAGTTCTATAATATTTTTTTTAAAGTAACCATAAATTACTTAATTCATTCTAACAGTGGATCTTTTTTTTGCTAACTTTCTTGTATATAATTTTTTTAAAAGGGGGTTCATAAAAAATGTTAAATGTATATATTTTAATGGGTGGTATTTCTTCTGAAAGAAATATCTCTGTAAAAACAGGTTCAGAAATTTTAAAATATTTAGATAAGTCTAAATATAATATTTTTCCTGTTGAAATTTCTAGCAAATCTAACATAATAAATAAAATTCCAAATGCTGATTTTGTTTTTATAGCTTTACATGGTGAATTCGGAGAAGACGGAATTATACAAGCAATTTTAGAAAGTCATAATATAAAATATTCAGGCTCTGGTATATTAGCCAGTTCAATATGTATGAGTAAAACAATGACTAAAAGAGTTTTAAAAGGTGAAAATATAAATACAGTACCAGGTTTAACAATTACGAAAACTACAAATATTGACTCCCTTAAAATAACTCCAGATTTTTTTCCTGCCATACTAAAACCAGATAATGGAGGATCAAGTATTGGTATACAGATAATAAAGAGTATAAATGATTTAAAAACAAACATTCATAAAACTTTTTGTCTTTGTAATAAAGTTTTGATAGAAAAATTCATATATGGTCAAGAATATACAATTCCAATTTTAAATGGTAAATTACTTCCCATAATGACTATAAAAACTAAAAATGAGTTTTTTGATTATAATGCAAAATACTTTAATAAAGACACAATTTTCAAGAAAACTGAAATTGATAATAATTTGATGAATAAACTCAATAAAATAGCAAAAAAATGTTATTATATCCTTAATTGTGAAGTTTACTTAAGAGTAGATATAATAATTTCAAACAACATCCCCTATGTTTTAGAGGTAAATACACTCCCAGGAATGACATCTAATTCACTTTTACCAAAAAGTGCAAAGCTATCAGGTATAAGTTATAGTAAATTATTAGATATAATAATAAAAACTTCACTTAATAAGGAATAGCTAAAAAATATCTCAAACCAGCAAATTAATACTTTCAAATAACCAGTCCGTATCAAATAAGAGTGCTACTAAATCATTTTTTGATAATTTACATACCTCAAAATTATTTTTAGCACTCATATCATATCTATTTGATAAATTATTTTGTTCTATAATTTTATCAATATATAAAACTTTATCTACAATTAAGGCCATATACCTATCATTGTTCTGTAATACAATGGCAAGTTCTTTTATACTATTTCTATATATATCTCCAAAGGAATCAAACAAACTTATTATGTCCTTATATGAGTTATTTTTTGTATCTTCTATTATTTTTAGTGCTTCAGAATTTCTGTTTTTTTCAATAAGTGAAAATACATATTTGGCAATATTATGTAACTCAAAATGAGGTCCACTAAATTGAAATAAAAATTGTCTTAATCCGAGATCTTCTGTTTTAAATGTATCATACCATTTTCCAAATTCACACTTATGGTGATCTGTTTCCAATTTAACTTTCTTATTTTTAGTCACACATTCGACAAGTGTATTAAACCAAACTACATGTTCCTCTCTTCTAGCTTTAATAGTCTCTATAAGTTCTGTGGCTTCGTCTTGAATTGAAGATTTATTTATAAATAATCTCAAATCAATCGCTGGAATCATTTTGTCTAAGGTATCTATATATCCTCTAATATATTTTGGTAAATCAGGTGATGCATGAATCTTATCTAATCTAACTATTGATTTTAAATCTCTACATTTCACACAATATGTTGTATTAGCTAAAGAAAAAATCAAATATGAATCTTTCATTTCAATACTATCATTCATAAATAACACCTCTTTTTTAATTTAATTTTATTATATAGGATGAATTAAAAATAAATATATTGATTAGCTTTATTACCAAAGAATAGATTACAGTAAAATTACACACCATCATACTAAAGTTTATAATATAACTACAACAAAATCAATATATA
This sequence comes from Clostridiales bacterium, assembly GCA_039770155.1. Classification (GTDB taxonomy): domain Bacteria; phylum Bacillota; class Clostridia; order Acetivibrionales; family JBDMZA01; genus JBDMZA01. Next base: position 498 of record JBDMZA010000087.1, on the reverse strand, counting down.
TGTATGTTTTTTATAAAAAATATTCTCTAAATTTTAAAATTATATCTATGTATGTATATGTAGTTACAATAGTGAATCACATGATTTTAGTGGTTCTCATATTTTAAAAACATAATATTATTTTTTAGGGTTTCCTATATTATTCCGATATATAAGTTACAAATAATTATGTAAATTAAAATTCCAGGAGCCTTTTATGTCAACTATTATAGAAAAAACATTAACAAAAAAACTAATTCATTATTTTTATTACTCAAAACTCAATACACTAGAAAAAAAAATATATGAAATCATATATATCGGAATAAAAAAACATCAAAAAAATATATCAATAAGTATCAAAGGACATGTAATTAAAACAAATCACATACAAAAAATTATTCCTATGATAATATATGACAACCCAAAATTTTTTTACTTAAAATACAAATTTAGTATAATAAGTTCTAATAATTTTTTAATTTTAAAACCTGAATATTTATATAATGAGATTAAAGT
>JBDMZA010000086.1:0-4108 GCA_039770155.1 Clostridiales bacterium | reverse complement strand
ATTTAAAGTTGATATTATTGATACGTGGAATATGACTATTGCTACTAAGACAGAGGTGTATAAGGGTGAAAGTATTATAAAATTACCTGGTAAACAGTATATGGGATTAAGAATAAGAAAAATATGATACTTTAATTATGGCAAGCAAATATTATTAAAATATCTTGCTATATTAAAATAAATTTGAAATTTTATGACAGGAGTGAATATAATGAAATATAGAAGATTTGGTAAAACAGATATAAATATGCCTGTTTTTTCTTGCGGAGGAATGCGTTTTAATCAATCTTGGGAAGATAAACCTTATAGTGAGATAGAAAAAACTAATCAGGAGAATATTGAAATAGTTATTGATAAAGCACTTAGTTTAGGTATAAATCATATTGAAACTGCTCGATCTTATGGTACATCAGAAATGCAACTTGGTAAAGCTCTGAAAAATTTTAAACGTGAAAAAATTATACTTCAAACTAAAATTGCTCCTTCAGAGAATGTTGCAGATTTTACAAAAAAATTTGAAATGTCTTTGAATAATTTAAAAGTTGACTATGTCGATCTTTTATCAATTCATGGAATTAATGATCAATTAACATATGATTGGTCTATAAGAAAGAATGGAATATTAAGTGAAGTACGGAAATTACAAAATCAAGGTTTATGTAAATTTGTAGGTTTTTCAACACATGGTCCAAATGACATTATACTAAAAACAATCCAAAGTGGTGAATTTGATTATGTAAATCTGCATTGGTATTATATATTTCAAAAAAACTGGCCCGTAATTGACGCTGCAAACACACGAGATATGGGTGTTTTTATAATAAGTCCAAATGACAAAGGTGGAAAACTTTATTCACCATCTCAGAAATTAGTCGAGTTATGTAAACCTTTATCACCAATGGCATTTAATGATTTGTTTTGTTTATCTAAAAGTCAAATTCACACATTAAGTTTAGGAATATCAAATCCATCTGATTTTGATGAACATGTAAATACATTACAATACTATGATGATATTGAGAAAGTTATTAAACCAATTGTTGAAAAATTAGACAATGAATTAAATAAAATTCAAAATGAATTAGGATTTGATTATTGGAATGAAGAATTAATACCAACATGGGAGAAAACACCTGGAGGAATTAATATTAAAAATATCATTTGGTTGTGGCATTTATATAAAGCTTTTGACATGTTAGAATATGCAAAAGGGAGATACAATTTATTAGGAAATGGAGGTCATTGGTTTCCAGGTCAAAAAGTTAAATTAAGTAAGTTGAAAATTATAGAATCAATCATAAATAATTCTAAAGTTTATGATACAATATGTAATATTTTAACTGAAACTCATCAAATACTAAATACTCAAGATGAAAAAAGATTAAGTGAGTCAAAGTAAGATATAAAAAACAATAGGAAATAAAAAACCATATCAAAATATTGGGAAATAATATAAAATTATATAGTAATTCTTATAAATAGAAGTAGTAGACTTTACTACTTTTATTTAATATGTATACAACAAAATATAATATGCTTTTTTATGACAATTTAGTTTTTAAGGAGAACCAAAAAAATAATACCAAATTCATACTCGAGAATTAGAGTTTATTTTTTATCCCTAAGAAAGACTCTATTTCTATAATTTTTAAATATTCATTATTCATAAATATTTATGTAAAAATTCCCATAGTTTGTATTTTCAAATATATATTTTAGTTAATTATTTCATGAAATAAATCATACAATTATTTTTTTAGTATTAATACATTTAATTATTAATATTTGTTTTTTTGATTTCCTTGAAATATAAATCAAGGTTTTAATATTAAATAAATTAGAGAGAGGGAGACAGATTAATGAAAAGAAATATTACTATTTTATTAACAGTCGTTATGGTAGTTTCAGTATTTTTAATATTAAGTTTTCAGTTAAATGCTGCAGAATATTCAGGTTTTAAAGTGGAAGGTCGTCATTTATATGATATGAATGGTGATAAGTTTATACCAGTTGGTGTAAATAAAATGATTATATGGACAGACAAAGATGGTGTACCGAGTTATTCAGAAATTGCTAAAACTGGTGCAAATACAGTTAGAATAGTATGGGGGATAGATGGAACTCCAGAAGACTTACATACTGCTATTTATAATTGTAGAGCAAATAATATGGTACCTATGATTGAACTTCATGATGCTACAGGAAAATGGCAAGAATTAGACAAATTAGTTGACTATTGGACCCGCGATGATGTTGTTGAAGTTCTTTTAAAGCATGAAAAATATTTGTTACTTAACATTGCAAATGAATGTGGAGATGCAAGCATTTCAGAGGCAGATTTTTTAAGTGGATATAGTGATGCAATAAAAAGAATTCGTACAGCTGGAATTAAAGTTCCACTAATAATTGATGGTACCGACTGGGGTAAAAACATTGATATTTTACAATCTCAAGGACCAAAACTTATTGAAGTTGACCCAGAAAAAAATGTAATGTTTTCAGTTCATATGTGGTGGCCTAAAACTTGGGGATATGATGAACAAAGAATTATAGATGAGGTTGCTGAAACTGTTAAAATGAATTTACCATTAGTTGTTGGTGAATTTGGGGCAATGTGGGAAGAAAACGAACAAGGACAAATTCCGTATAAAACTATTATGTCTGAGTGTAACAAAAATGAAATTGGATGGTTAGCCTGGTCTTGGGGCCCTGGAAATAATCCTCAAACATTCCTAGATATGACTGATGATTCAATGTATGATACATTACATGATTGGGGTTTAATATGTGCTGTTTCTGACCCAAATAGTATTAAGAATACTGCCAAAAGACCAAAATGGTTATTGGAAGGATTAGATCCATTACCAACTCCAACACCATTGCCTGATGGAAATCTGGCACTTAATAAAATTGCCACTGCTTCATCGGCAGAAAGTGATACATATTCAGCAAGTAAGGCTGTAGATGGAGATTTAAACACTCGTTGGGCTTCACAAATGGGTAGTGATCCACAGAATTTAACTATTGATTTAGGTACATCATATGATATTGGTCAAATAATTATTATGTGGGAAAATGCATATGCAAAACAATATGCAATACAATCTTCTATAGATGGAAACACATGGAAAGATATTCATAATGAATATAATGGAGATGGAAATGAAGACAAAGTTTCTGTTTCTGCTAACGCTAGATATATAAGAATTAGTGGCACACAACGTTATAATTCTGAATGGGGTTATTCAATTTGGGAAGTTGGAGTTTATAAATCTGGAAGTGAAACTTCAGTTGTAACAAATACTCCTACAGCAACACCAACTCAAACATTAACTACAGGAATTAACTTAACACCATCACCTTCACCTAGTAAGGAAATTGTTATAAATTATGTAATGCAAAATGATTGGGGTGAAGGAGCAACAGCTAGTGTAACAATTAAGAATAATAGCAGTGAAAATGTTAATGGTTGGAAGTTAGAGTGGAATTTCTCAGGTGACCAAAAAATAAAGAATCTTTGGTGTGGAACATTTACCCAAAGTGGCTCAGCTGTTACAGTAAGTGATAGTGGTTGGAATGGACAAATATCAGCTGGAAATTCAACTAATTTTGGATTTAATATAAATTATTCAGGTACAAATACAATTCCAACAGAATTTGTATTCAATGGAAGTGTAATTAAGTAATATGACCACCTAATCAGGTATTTAATTTTTAACTATTCTAAATAAAATAATTTTATTAAAATTTGAATAAACCTAAAAATAGTCAGTATAATATCTTAAACATATCATACTGACTATTAGTTTTTTCCAAAAAAAATTAATTTTTTGCTAACATAGTAGTCTTCTTGCCTCTAATAATCGCAATTACTTTTGGTGCTGATACCAACACTTAGAGATTAAGTTGACAACATTGAGTTGTACCCCAATAATATATCATAAAAAATATATCAATTAGGTATTATATTTTAACAATATTATTTTTTCTAATAATATTATTAACATATAATACTTTCTATGTTAGTATTAACTAAATTACTAAGGAGAAAAAACATGAATGTTTGTAAAAAATGGATGAATTTTATTAATATTCATTCAATTAAATT
>JBDMZA010000085.1:0-11563 GCA_039770155.1 Clostridiales bacterium | reverse complement strand
GCAAAACAACTGTTATATACATTAATCGCCTTATTCAAACCAGCTTCTATTATCCTAGCATCAAGATCTCCTCTTATAGGAGCAGCATTTGCTTCTGATTTTGAAATTGTTTGTTTTCCTTCTCCAAAATTCAAAGTATAGCTTCCATCATTATTAGTTGTAATTAAACTACTTAATAAGTTTTTACCATAAATGCTATTATCTATAGCTTCAATTGCTGATACAGCACCGCAATCCCCTACATTTCCTTGATAGAATGTACTTAACTTCCCATCAAGTTCAGTCATAGGATCAGAAGCTACGATATCATTTTTTAATGTTGTTTCTTTAGCATTGACAGGTTCTTGTGTTTTAACTGCTTCTTCTGTTTTAACAGATTCTTCTGTTTTAACAGGTTCTTCTGTTTTAACTGGTTCTTTTGTTTTAACTGGTTCTTTTGTTTTAACAGGTTCTTGTGTCTCAACTGGTTCTTTTGTCTTAATTGGTTCTTGAGTTATAACAGTTTCTTCCAAATTACCCATACTTATTATTACTTTATCTAATTTTACACCTTCTACAGGTTTTCTAAGTATGAATCTGATTTTATTACTTGAACCATTTTTTAAATCAGCTGAAAAAGACTTTTGACCCGATGAAGTAGCTTCAAATTCTACATCTCTAGCAATTTTATCTCCATTTATTTTAATTTCAACAGGCACAGAACTGTTTGCACTATAATAAAAAGTTAAAGTTGCTTTACCACTTGTTTCAGAAGTGATTTTCTTCATTTCTACATAAGCACCTTTTCTCTCATCAAATGCTACATTGTCATCAGTCTTCTTAGCATATTTAACATTGCTGTCTTTACCTTCAGCTTCTACAATAAAAGTAGCTGCATTTAATTTTGAAATTAATAATACTGTAACCATACAAAATACTAATATTACAGGTACTACAAGTAATAATTTCTTTTTCATAAATTTGCGGACTCCTTTTTACGTTTTTAAAATATCTAAATTAGTACAATAATTATAAAATATATTAATTAGGAGAACCTAAGAAATAATACCAAATTCTTTTCGTCTGAAGTTCGCTTAAATCATGCGAATTCATACTCGAGAATTAGAGTTTATTTTTTTGATATCCCTTAGTACATAATTTAATATTTATTCCCTATGAGTAAATATTACCATAAAAAAAATTAAATTATATAATTGAAAAATTTGTATATATATTATTCTTAAAATAATTATTATAAAACAATACTGGTTACTATATAAATATTAATATAATTGTTACACATAAAATTATCTATACATACATATTTTTATAATTTAATAAATCATCTGTATACAGTAAGTTTTTTTCAAAATTATCTTCTATACATTTATAATAATCACTTTCATGTATGTTTCTAGTTTCATATAAATGTAAATTTTCCATGCTAGAACTTTTGTTCTATGGTGTATACAATTTTATTGAAAATTTACATCTATCATTTATTTTTATACTTTTAAATACTAAAGAAAAAATTTTAGATTATTTCCCTAACTCAATCTGAAGTGTTGTAAAAAATTTATTCAATATTTTTTTATATTATATTTGAAGTCGAAAGTTTAGAAATCAACTTCAAACAACTCTTTAATATCATCTTTATTCATCTTACTTAAAAAACTCTCTCCTGGTTTTATAACACTTTCTATTAAATCTTTTTTTATTTCCTGTAGATTTACTATTTTCTCTTCAATAGTTCCCTCTGCAATAAATTTATATACCTGAACTACATTTTTTTGACCTATTCTATGGGCTCTATCACTTGCTTGACTTTCAACAGCAGGATTCCACCAAGGATCAAAGTGTATAACAATATCAGCCCTTGTAAGATTTAGTCCTGTTCCCCCTGCTTTTAGAGAAATCAAAAAAACAGATTCTCTATCACAATTAAAATTCTCAACTAGTTCCAACCTTTCATTCGCTGGAACCTTCCCATCTAAATAGTAATAATTAAGTGACATACTTTCTAATTTTTCTCTTATAATATTTAATATTTTAGTAAATTGAGAGAATAGTATTATGCTATGACCTGTTTCCATTGATTTTGTAATAATATCTATAGCTAAATCCAATTTATTACTACCTTCGTTATAGTTGTCAATAAAGCAAGCCGGATGACTACATATTTGCCTCAATCTAGTAAGTAATGCAAATATTTCTATGTTATTCTTCTCTATTTCTTCATTATTTTCAAAAGAAAGTTCATCTTTAAAATCCTTATAGTATGCCATATATAACTTTTTCTGAGCTTCATTTAAATCTACAATATAATTGGTCTCAATTTTTTCTGGTAATTCAAGCAAAACATCTTTTTTTAGTCTTCTTAAAATAAATGGATTTGTTAATTTTTTTAAGTCTTCAATTTTTTCATTGTTCTTATCATTTAATACAGGGTCTTCGTAGTTTTTCTTAAATCTTTTATAATCGAATAAATACCCAGGCATTATAAAATCAAAAATGGACCAAAGTTCTGTTAATCTATTTTCAATAGGTGTTCCTGTTAATGCAAAAGAGGCTTTGGCATTAATTTTTTTAACTGTATTTGCCTTTATTGTTTTTGGATTTTTTATATATTGGGCTTCATCCACAAAAACATATTGAAAATCCAGACCCTCATAAGTTTCTAAATCATTATTTAATGAACCATATGAAGTAATTAGTAAATCATAATCTAATGATTTTTTAATTAATATGTTTCTTGTCTTTTTATTACCTGATATTGCAAGAATTTTCATATGAGGAACAAATTTCTTTGCTTCTCCCTTCCAGTTAAAAACCAGAGAAGTTGGAGCAATAACCAGAGAAGGTTTTTGTTTGTTTTTTTCACTATCCAAAAAAGCAAGTACTTGTAAAGTCTTACCAAGTCCCATATCATCTGCCAAAATACCTCCAAAAGAATATTTTGCCAGATTTTTCAACCACTTAACTCCAGTTAACTGATATTCTCTTAATACATTTAGCATATTTTCACTTATTTCAACTTCTTCAAATTGAGGATTTGAAACATTTTCCATTAATTTCTTTAAATTAGGTTCAATTTGAACATTTTCTATTCCCTTACTTTCAAGATAATTTTGGATAAATTTGCATCTGCTTATAGGAATATCAAAAGTACCATTTGATATATCTTTTCCCTCTATGTCTAAACTGTTTATAAAATCAGACAATTGATCTGTTTCGACAGTATTAAGATTTATTATGGAACCATTTTTTAATCTAAAATATTTCTTTTTCTGCTTTATAGCATCTAATAAGTCTGCTAACTCTTCATCAGAAATATTTTCTAAATTAATATTTGCATGAATCATTTTTTCATCTTCAGATAATCCAAGATTAAGACCTATATCATCAAAATTTTTAACATGCATATTTTTAAAATCCTCTGAATAGTAAACTTGAGCTAATTTTTTTAAACTTTTAAGATCATCTGTCAATAAAAACATTACTTTTTCTGTATCATTTAAATAAAATAATTTTTTTACAATATAAAATCCCAATTTTTTCATCTCGTTTACAATAATTCGCTCTCTTTCTAAATCTCTGAAACTTCTGTCCAAAGAATTATCATCACAGGGATTTATTATCTTTTCTCCATAACAAAATTCCACTTTTGAAACAACACCTCTTGTTGCCATATCAAAATAAATTTTATTTACTAAATCATAACTTTTAAGTTTTTCTTTTAGCTTGTCATCTATTTTAATTTTTACTTTTTTAGAAAATTTATCATAAAAATCTTTTTTAAATATTTTAATATCATTACTATCAAGCCTTAGATTAACTTTATTTTTTTTATTTTTTAATCTATTTATATTTTTTATTATTTCACTTTTACCCTCTATTAATCTTACAATCATAGATTTTTTATTAAAAAAAATATACTTAAAATTCATCGAAATTGGTTTAAAATCACCAAATTTCGAATAATCAATTTTAAGTAAATAATCATTTTTATAATTCTCGATATTAATCTTTAGGTCAATATCATCTTTGAAACTAAATTCTCTTGTTTGTTCATAATATAATATCCTATCATTTTCATTCCATATCAAATCTATAAATTCTATTGCTTCTTTATCTTTTAAAATGAGACTTTGTGAAAAAAACTCATTGTTTTTTAAATATCCCATATCTATTCTATTTTTAAAGCTTACAAGAAAATCAATTATCTTTTTATCAATACCCTCAAAAAACATCTTTGATGGCTCTAAAATAAATTTTTTACCAAAGTACAGTGTCCTATTCTTCAAAAGTGCATTAACAAATGAATTTAAATCACTTATTTTGTACATTTTATCAATACCTAAATAAAAATATATCTCAATAAATACAAAAGCATTCTCATCACTTTTTATATCCATATTTAAACCCAGTTTAATTCTACGTTTTCCACTTATACTGTCCATACTTTTTATAAAATCACTGTTTTTAAAATTTATAAATTCATCCATTATTGCACCTTTATTTTCTTAATTCGCCAAATGAAATCTTGATTTTTCCTCTAATTTAAACATAGATACAGAAATAATTTCATCCTCTTTATCTTCTTTTTCTAATTCTTTTTTAATAGTCTTAATTTCGATATATTCTTCATCCCTACCTATTTCTCTTTCTATATTTATAGAGTAAATAAGATTAAATCTATCAAATATTGTATGCTCCTTTAAATCAGTCAAACAAATTAATTGAGTATTATATTTTTTTGCTATTTCAAACAGTGGTTTTAATAGATGTTCCGAAGTTATTGGCCCAAAAGGATTGTCCATTATTAAAACCTTTGTTTCATTATTAATTCCAAGCATGTTTTCACCACGCATATACGTAAGTAGAGAAATAAATACAACAAATGCACTTACAAATCTTTCTCCACCTGAATTTTCCTCTATAACCTGTCTCCATGTTTTTTTCTTTACTTTGTTTAATTCAATTTTAAGAAGTATAATCTGAATTTTATTTATGCTTACATACCTATCAAACAAATCATAGGTGTTTATATCATTTAACAAAAGTCCATCCATAGATTTACTCTCTTTATAGAGATTCACACAGTTTTCAATAGTATTCTTTAAATATCCTTTTAATGATAAATCCTCAAGTTTGTCTTTTTCAGGTAAGTTTATCATTAACATTTTTCTTCTCTTACCTTCAATTTCAATGGTTGAGTTTTTATCTATATTATTTAATTCATCATACACATTTTTCAAATACCCTAAAGTGTTGTCAATAATACACTTTTCCATATCATCAATTTTTTTAATATCAACAGAATGTTGTTCTAACTTTCTTTCTATTTGCATATATGTTCTGGAAAACGCATTTAAAGCATGTGAAGCAACATACCTTCTCTCATTGTCCAATATATTCTTAAATAGATTTTTAAACACTTCCGCTTTTTGAGTAAAATCATTTTCTACATTAGAATATAATGTAACTAAAAGAGCTTTCAAATCATTTTCCTTTAATTTTAACTTTTTATAATCCCTTGCAATATCTTTAGAATAAACTTCTAAATCCTCACTATCAATATATTCTATCTCTTTTACTCTTTCCATAAAGATTTCATATTCTTCAACTCTAAACTTAACCTTATTCAAGTTTTGTATTTTTTGTTTACACTTAGAAATAGCTTTTTCAGTTTCTTTTAATATTAATTTATATTCATCCTTTTTTTTCACATAATCAATATCCCTTAAATACTCTTTTGGTTTTGCCTCATCTCTACCCAAATTATCTTTTATTGTTTTTAAAATATGTTTTTCATCCGATTTTTTTTCTGCTATCTCAAAATTCAGTTTATTTCTATCTTCAATAGTTTGATGTTTATTTTTCTCTAATTTTGAAATAAAATCTTTTAGTTCTTTTAATCTATATTCACTAAACTCCTTTTCAAAATACTCTGATTCATCCAGATTGTATTCATTAATTTCTTTTAATTTATCTTCTCTTCTATCTTTATAGTCCTCTAAAATACTTTTTAAATTTTGAATTTTACCACTTATAGTTGATATAAACACTGCTCTTTTTGATTCTAAACTCTCAATACCTTCATATAGAATATTGCCTTTTTTTACATCCTTATATTTAGTATATTCTTTGTCACATTTTTGTATATTATTCGAAATACCAGTAATGTTTAATGCTAGATTATTTATTGTATCTTTAATATTTACAATTTTATCTTCTAATTGTATATAACTTGTATTTAATAAATTATACCGATCATCTTTTTCTCTTTTTAATTTCAAACTCTCTAAATACTTTTTATAAAGATTTAAAAGTTCTAAAGAATCTTCTTTTTTTCTTTTTAAATTACTATTTTCACTTTCCAAACCCTTTAGTTCTTTCAAAAGTTTTTGTTTATTTTCATTTTCCAATTCTATATTATCTTTTATTTCATTTATCTTATTTTTATTTTTTTCAAGTTTTTCTATATTATTCTTTATAACTTTTTCAAGTTTATTAATATCTTCTTTTTTATACTTGAAATTTTCTATCTTAACTAAATTAATCTCTATACTCTTTTCTGATTCTCTTGCATTTTTTATAATTTCATTATTATTTTCCATTTTAGTTTGAATTTCTTGTGTAATCTCTTTTAAATAATTTTTATTTAAAAGCTTTTCATTAAATGACATTAAAAACTTAGTATTGCCAATTGAATAAATGCTATTATCTCTATTTATATCTAACTCATCTTCTAGTGTTTCTTTTACTATTACAGGTACAGCAATGGATGTAAAAGTATCGATGTCCTTTGTTTGAAGTTCTTTTAAATCTTCTTTTGAAATTATAATAGAGTAGGGAATAAATGGATTATTTTTAAGAAGCTTTATTTTAACACTTCTGTTATTTGAATAGTTTCTAAGCCACTCATAACCAAACTCAATAAAAATATTATTATCTTCAAATATCTTTTTTAAGTCATTAGAAACTTCTATAGTCTTTCCTGATTTATAAACATCTAATTGATTCTTTAAAATCGAGTTTTCAAGAGTCTTCTCGTTTACAAGTTTTTTATACTTATCAATTTCAGTATTTAAAATATTTACAATTTTAGATTTATTAAAAATTTCCAATTCATTCAAACCATGAAAATTAAGTATCTTTATTACAACTTCTCTTTCTTCTTCAAAAGTTTTGTACATAGATTCATTTCTATTGCTTTCAATAATAATTTTAGAATTTTTAGCTGACAATTCTTCTATATTTTTATTAAAAGAATTAATATCTTCTTCCTTTTTCACCAAGTCACTTTCTACTCTTTTAATAATTGCATATAGTGCTTCCTCTTCATGATCTAATCTATTTTTTAAATTGTTAATCTCTTCATTACTATACTCCAAAGTACTTATATTTCTAACTAAATTAAGGTCACTATATCTTTTATTTGTATTTTTTTCCATTTCATTAAATAAATTAATTTTACCCTTTAAGTTCGAAATATCATTTCCTAATTTATTTAACTCAACTTTTATTTTCTCTTTTTCTTTTATGTTTTTTAAATTTTCATCCTTATTACTATTTATCATGTCACGTTCTCTTTTTAAGGTACTTTTAAGTCTTGTTAAATTTTCACCATACATGACCTTTAATGAATATTCAATATCATTTAATTTTGTTCTAACATCTTCTTGTTTTAAATTTTCTCTTTCTAATTCAGATTCAAATTTAGATATTTTACTATTAATGTCCTTTATTTCATTATTTAGTTTTGAACACATTAAAACACTTTTTTCTTTATTATAATCTTCTATCTTTTCATCAAATTTTCTTATTTCATCACTTATTTCCAATAAATTATTTTTCATACTTAATAATTCATCATTTATCTCATGATATTCAAAAGAATACCTTTCATATTCAAGTTCTTGAAGTGAAATTTCAATTTGTTTTATTTTTTCATTTAATTCAATCTTATTATTTTCCATAGTTTTTAATTTTTCAATTAAAAACACATTAACATTTCCTAATTCAAATTCTCTCTTTATGATACTTTCAGAAAGACTTTGATATTCTTCTAATTTTGTTACTAATTCTATAGTATTATTTTTAAAACTTTCAAAAATTTCTTTTTCCTTTATCATTCCTTCATTTTTAACTATTTGTTCAGCATGATTTTTTATAATTTCTCTAATATTTTCAACTGTACTACCATCTTTATTTAGTTGCTCTTCAATAGTAGGTAAAAACCATTTTTTTATTAAGTTTTTATTTGTTTTACAATCATTAAAAAATGAATTTAAACCTGCTTCTGACTCATTTATTTTAACCATCAAATTTTTCCACTCAATTTGATTTATCTTATAACTTTGAAGTATTCTTGAGTATTCTTTCTTATCTTCTGGAAGTTCCCATCTAAAAAGTTTAATACCTTTTCCCTCTTTTTCACCAAGGGACATATTTTTAACTACTTTTTCAAATTCTATTAATTTTACTATACCAAGATTTTCTTCTAAAAGATTAATATTTGATATATCAAATTCTGATTCCTTTTCGTATTCAGAAGCAAAGGTTATAATTCTTAAATTTTCACTTGGATCATCTAAATTTCTACCAATAACCTTTTTAATACCTATTCCTGTTAATACTTTTTTATTGGTTTTATCCAAAATCCACTCAATCATTATATAGACAGGTGCCTTAATATTTTTAAAGTAGTTTTTGAAAATTCTATCTTTTAGTTTCTGTTTTGGTATAATCGGCTGCATCATCATTTGTACCAAAACAGTTTTTCCTCCTCCATTTTGAAGGTTCATTAAAGTATTTTCACCATTGTAGAAATCAAAAGTCTGATCATATATATGTCTATTTTCATTATATGTAAAATTTATAAATCTTATTTTACTGATCTTTGCCATCTTTCCACCACCTCTTTTATCCTTCCTCTTAAGAATCCCTAAAAACAAATTCTAATTCTTGAGTATGAAATTTAAAGAATTCAGTATTATTTTTTAGGTTCTCTTCAATATCTTAATTTAATATATTTTCAATAACTTCAAGTCTTGAATTATCCAAAAAATTATATGTCATTATGTGAGTAAATTTATTTGTAGGTCTTATATGCTCTTCAATTGCATCATAATATAAAAGGTTATGTTTTTCTAAAAATAGACAAACACTTCTAATATAACCATATTTAGTCTTTCTCTTTGATTTATCATCTATCTGGAGTGCATTCCAATGTTCATGCATTGAAGTTATATTAAATGCTCCTTCGCTTTGAAGGTTTTTTATGTCTTTTTTTGAATTTGCAAAGGTTAATCTATATGTTAAAATTTCCTCCAATTCAGAAACTCTTATAAAATCCCTAATTTTAACATAGTTTCCCTTTCCACTAAAAAAAACTGTAATTAATACTATTATAATATATTGAGATAAATAAAAATCTATTTTTCTGGCATCGTAACTTATAACTTTTTGTAAATCCATTTCTTTAATGCCTATTACATCATTTTCTTCTTTTGGTATAAGGTAAATTACTTGATTAAATTTCTCAATTATTACATCACTCTCTTTGGCTAAAATATCAACTAAATATCTTATTTCACTATCAGAATAATCTAAATACAACTCTTTATTATTCTCAAATGTGATCTCTCCCTTTTTCAGTAAAAAATAATATATTTTCATTGCCTTTCCATAGTTTATCTCATTCAATCCTTATTCACCTCTGCTTTAAAGAAAATATCTGGGCAATTTAGTCCCATAACTATATCCGATTCTATATGTTCTTTATCATTTCTATCTGGAGTTTTTTCAGGTATAAATACATTTTTACTTCTTGAAATTAATACCCTTAATTTATTTATTTTATCAAAAATTTCATCTCTATTTAAAGATTCCAACACACAATATTTAATATCAAATTCCTCAGAAGGATTAAAAACTGTCTTCTTTCTCTGTTGCTTTATCAGATTAAAATCAATATCTTTTATATTAGTAAGTTGAAGTAAAACATTCATAAATATTTTAATATCAGGCACTAACTTATAATAGTCATCTTTGGACTCTTCTATTAAATTTGAAAGAGAAATCTCATTATCTGGATTATCAATAGTATATTTGCAAATAAAGCAAAATATATCCACATAGCTATTATTTATATCCCGTATTTTAATTTCATTTTCGCTTTCATAAGTATTTAAATAACTCTCATCCATTAAAACATTACTTTCATAATTATAATTCTTTGCATTTACTACTTTTTGTTCTTTTAATGCTATATTTATATTAAATATTTTTTCCAAATTAGGCATAAATAATGGTCTTAAAATTTTTATAAGAGGATACATCTTATCAGGGTTTTCTTCTATTTTCCTTACAATTTCCTCCTCAAAATTTATCCTATTTTCAAAACCTATATATAGTATGTTATCCACTGCTTCATTATATATCTTTTGAAGTTCCTGTTGTTTTAGAAGGAGTTTTGATTGCTCATTTATAATGAATTTTAATTTATTTTTTATGTATATAATATTTTCTGCTTCTTTTTCCAAAACATCCTTATCAAGCCTTCTGTCAGAACTTTCTATTATTGATTTTTCTGTATTTTTGATAAGTTCATATAAATTATCATATCCTTCTTTTTGTTCATCAATAGATGAAAATGTACTATTATATATTTCTTCATATTCCTTTATCCCAGTACTCCCAATATCTTCTTTAACCTTTTTAATAAAATAATTAATTTTTTGTATTTGTGTTTTGCTCAAATTAAAAAGATTATCAATATTATTTTTTGCCACACCAAAATTTCTCTTCTTTATTGAAATACTAAGTTTAAATTGCTCAATAGAAACTTGCATAGCTTCTTCAATTTCTAAAGTATTAAACATAAACTTATAACCCTGTGGGGTCATATAAAAAGAATAGACATTTTCTGTTCTTATTAAAACCCTTTTATCATCAATTAATTTTACATTTATTTTTTCTTCCTTATTTTCTTTATAATTATATGTATTGAAATAGTGTGGAACTCCACCATTTTGTAGGCAATCCCTTAGTATAAAATCTGCAACTTCAGGATATTGCTCATCTGATATATTTTTTTTGAAGTAATCAATATCAAGACGCCTTAAATAGCTAGCTACATCACTTTTAGTGCATATTTCTTCTACTAAGGATTTTTCCATAATAAAACACAATACAAGTATAACCAAATTAATTGACTCAATTCCACTAAAACCATAATTTCTAAGGGTTTGTTTTCTAGCAATTCTTGTAGTTATAAACTCTATTATTGCAACAATTTCTATCCTTTTGTGAAAATCTTTTAAAAATTCATATGTCAATTTTTTATTGTTGCTCCTTTTTTTATAAATTTGTATATTAGATAATTTATTTTATTAAAATAGATTTGTCAATAAATTTCAAATAAAATAAATATAATATTTTATTCTACTTCATTCATCAATTAAAGCACTTAGGAGAGCCTAAAAAATAATACCGAATTCTTTTCGTCTGAAGTTCGCTTAAATCATGCGAATTCATACTCGAGAATTAGAGTTTATTTTTTGGCTATCCCTAAGTT
>JBDMZA010000084.1:0-4973 GCA_039770155.1 Clostridiales bacterium | reverse complement strand
TCAAAAATTTCATAAGACAATTTTTTTCTGAAAATATCGATGGTTTAACGAATTTTCAAAAAAAGTTGACTAGTTTATTTTTTGATTCTGCCTAATTCTATTTTTCTATACTTTAAAATCCCAATATTTTCATAAAAAATATTGGGATTTTCATTTTAAAACACCTTTAACATATCAAAAAAAACATCTTTCATCAAGTATAAAATAATTATTAATTTAATTGAAAATTATCTGGTATTTCGTTTTCTCCTGTAAAACTAATATTAAAACCAAAACTTATTGAGCTTCCCGCTGCTATAAAAGAGTTCCATACAGCATTTTTAACTAATACATCTACCCCATTTTGTTCATATTCAGCACTCCACAAATTAATAATTTCTTGATTACCAGAAAATGCCCATCCTAGTGACCAACTATTTATATCTTCAGTCCCATTATTTTTTATTGTTACATTTACTGTAGCTCCTGTACTCCACTCATTTTGAATATCATATATAATATCAAATTCATTTTCCAAAGCAGTTTCTGTTGCAATTGTAGGTGTTGGATTAACTGTTGGTATTTCAGTTATTTTTGATGATTCTGTCGGAGTTTCTGGACTTTCTGAAGTTACTGGAGTTTCTGTCGATATCGAACAATCTGGTTCAACCCCATATACCAATCTTCCATCATCATATACAGGCATATATTCTGTCTTAATAGTATTCCCAGATGAAACTCCTTCTATGTCTTTGAAGGAATAGTCATTTGTACTATCCCAAAATGAAGTATTTTGTGGTGCAGAAATTCTAAACTGAACTTCTTTTTTATATGCTGATTGACCTCCTGGATAAATTTTTGTACCTGTAAAATCAACATTAACATAGTATATATTGCCACTACATTTTATTGGATCAGAAACTTTAGCACCATTATTATAATTAGTAACAATTGTTATATCACTGGATGAATAACCTTCTTCAATAAATTCAGTTATATCAAAAAAGTACTTAAAAGAAAGTTTATCACCAACTCTTGCAGGCCAGCCTGATCTATTATTTAAAAGTGCTTTAATTTCTAAGAAATTACTTCCACTCGCGTTAATTCCGGCTTCAACAAAAAATTCATCATTTGTAATATCTTCTATTGCCGATAAAGAAGAAATAGGAGTGCCTCCATATTTATCATACATACGAGTACATAATCCTACAAATCCTGCATTATAATCACAAGCAACTTCATTTGTAGTATAGTTACTTATATCATCTGTATAATTATCACTTGCATCTGGTCCTCCAACCAATGCCCCAATCAACGAATGTCTATGTTCTTCTGGAACTGTTTGACTATCTGCCCATGAACTGTGAGCTGTTCTATGATGAGGTTTTTCTGGAGGATTTGCACCAAATCCTACAACAAAGCTTCTGCCAGTACTACCAAGAGCATAATCTATTTGAGCTTTGGCAAAATCTTTATATGGATCAATTTTAGAAGCACTACATCCAGAGTAATCAGCATATACATCAGCTAAAAATCCCATTGTTGTAGCATATCTTAAAGATCCCCATGTATCCATCCAAGCCAATCCTTTAGGTGTATATGTAATTTTTTCACTACTTATCCCTGACCAATAATCTAAACTTCTTTCAACAGACTCTTTATATAAATCCTTATCAGTTAGTCTTGCTAAAAGCAGTTGTGCTCCATAGTGTACATCATCCCAACAATGAGCCCATTTATATGCTATTGTTGTTGTTTGAGGTTCTGTCCCCCATTTGCTAACATACTTCTCTGCTTTTTCTAAATAAACTGGATCATCTGTTGCCATATAAAGCCATGCCCCTGCCCAAGACAATTCATCATACCAACCACTCCAAGATTGGTAAAATCCATTAGCAGCAGTATATCCTTTATCACTTAAAGTTGTTTCAGCAAAATTATATAACTCTTTTGCATGAGTTAAACACTTTTTAGAATAATCAGAGTCAATCTCCTTAAAAACTATCGCAGCACTCGCAAGTGAAGCAGCTGTCTCTGCTACAACAGTTGAACCTGGACTCGAAACAGTAACTTTATATGAGGGTCTTTCCATTTGCATAACTTCTGCAGGACCCCACCATGCATGGTCTAGACCGCCATCACCAACTTGATAGTAATATTCATTTGCAGAAGGATGACACTTTATAAAATAATCATTTGCCCATTTTATATTGTCCAATGCGTAATCCAATTGACCACTAGTCTTATATGCTGCTTCATCTTCATAAACACTCCATGCAAGCATAGTAGATGTATATGACATTGGTAAATTAAATTTCACATGATCTCCTGCATCATACCAACCACCTGTTAAATCTATCTTATTATCAGCACCATCATCAAGTCCTGAATCACCTCTCCAATTATCCCTTTTATCATCTGGTAAAATTCCTGCACGTTGAAATTCATAGAACATAAGACCTTTTTGCATTGCTTCTCCGTAATTATATGAAGGTGCTGCATTCATATAAAATGTCGTAAAAGAAACAGAAATAACTATTGTTATTATTATACAAAATGAAATAATTACTCTTTTACTTAAAAGCTTTTTTTTCAAGTTTATTCCTCCTTTAAAATTAAGAAAACCAAAAATAATACCAAAATTCTTTTAATCTGAAGTAGCTTAAATCATGAAAATTCCTACTTAAGAATTAGCATTTATTTTTTTGGTATCCCTAAGTAGTTTCAATTATAAAAAAATAAAATTATTGAGAAAAATTATATATACTGCTTCAATATATCACCTAAATTGAATTATATTAATAGATATTTTTGTTTTATCGTTTGATTTTTTGCACAAAAAAAAAGAACTTAAACTAAAATTCTTTTTAGAAATTAATATCACATTTTCAAAACATGGTAATCACCAAAATCTGGTAATCAATTATTTTAAAAATGTAGATTTATTTTTTTACTATCCATTATTAGGCAGAATCAAAAAATAAACTAGCCAACTTTTTTAAAAAATTCGTTAAACCATCGATATTTTCAGAAAAAAATTGTCTTATGAAATTTTTGATTATGCCCTATATAAATTATACATACTTTTTATTAAAATGCTCATAAGCAATTTTAGTAACAATTCTGCCTCTTGGTGTTTTAGATATAAATCCTATTTGCATAAGGTAAGGTTCATAAACATCTTCAATAGTACACCGTTCTTCGCCTATTATAGCTGAAATTGTATCTAATCCAACAGGTCCACCATTAAATTTATCTATAATTGAAAGAATAATATTTCTATCTATATTATCTAGTCCCAATCTATCAATTTCCAGAAAATTTAATGCTTCATTTGCTACTTCAAGAGAAATAAAACCATCTGATTTAATTTGAGCATAATCTCTAACTCTTTTCAAAACTCTATTAGCTATTCTTGGTGTACCTCTTGATCTTTTAGCAATTTCTATTGATCCTTTCGAATCAATATCAACCTGTAATATCTTTGATGATCTTATAATAATTTCTTTTAATTCCTCTGTTGAATACATTTCTAATCTATTAATAACACCAAATCTATCCCTTAAGGGTGAAGTTAGTAACCCAGCTCTTGTAGTTGCACCCATTAGTGTAAACTTTGGCAAATCTAACCTAATAGATCTTGCACTAGGTCCCTTACCAATTATTATATCCAATGCATAATCTTCCATTGCAGGATATAGTATTTCTTCAACACTTTTATTTAATCTATGAATCTCATCTATAAAAAGTACATCATAATTTCCAATATTGGTCAATATTGCTGCTAAATCACCAGGTTTCTCAATAGCAGGTCCCGAAGTAACTCTTAAATTAACTCCCAATTCAGAAGCAATAATTCCAGCAAGAGTTGTTTTACCAAGCCCAGGAGGTCCATATAAAAGCACATGATCCAAAGATTCATTTCTTTGTTTTGCAGCCTCAATAAAAATTTTTAAACTATCTTTTGCTTTTGTCTGACCAATATATTCAGTAAAATTTCTTGGACGCAAATTTACTTCATTTGTATCTTCAGACACATTTAATTCAGCTTCAACTAATCTATCTTCTTCCATTTTATTCCTCCATAAAAAATCAAACAACAAAAAGTATTTCAAGGCATACCAAAAAAAATCTTAATTCTTGAGTATGAGTTCGTAAGCCTTAAGCCAACTTCAGACGAAAAATTCGATATTATTTTTCAGATTCTCCTAAGCAAGTAATTTTAAAGCATCCTTTATTAAGTTTTCTACACTTTTATCATCACTAAAAACTTTCGAAACAAGTTTATTTGATTCAGCAGGTGAATATCCTAAAACCATTAAAGCACTCACAGCTTCCTTTGCAAAATCTTTTTTATTAATTAAAATATCACTATTTTCACTTTGAATTGTATTAATATATTCTAAATGCTCCTTGCTAATCTTATCTTGTAATTCCAATATAATCCTTTGGGCAATTTTTTTGCCAATTCCTTGTGCCGCAGTTAAAATCTTAATATCATTATTTATAACTGCTAAGCTAAATTTTGAAGGATTTGTTGTAGATAATACAGAAATTGCAGCCTTAGGTCCCACACCTGAAACTGAAATTAGTAATTCAAAAATACCTAATTCTTCTTTAGTAGAAAAACCATATATATCTAATATATCTTCTCTAATATGAATATAAGTATACATTTTAACCTTTTCGTCACTATCTAAATTGCAAAGTGAATTCATTGATGTATATATTTTATATCCTACTCCTGATACATCAACAACAACATAATCTTTATTTTTGTGATCCAAAATTCCGGATATATAAGCAAACATTTTTTCCTCCATTATTTAGTAATACTCAAGAATAATACCAAATTCTTTTCATACTCGAGAATTAGAGTTTATTTTTTGGATATCCCCTAGGCAGAATCAAAAAATAAACTAGTCAACTTTTTTTGAAAATTCGTTAAACCATCGATATTTTCAGAAAAAAATTGTCTTATGAAATTTTTGATT
>JBDMZA010000083.1:0-9940 GCA_039770155.1 Clostridiales bacterium | reverse complement strand
CTCATATCCTATTAAATCTTCTCTATTTTCTGAAATCAAAGCATTGTAGATAAGTCTAAAGTTAGCTGTCTTTCTAAATTGTAATAAAGCTCTTTGAATGCGTTTTTCATCTTTATTTTTTGCTACATAAACTTTTTTATTAGTTCTTGGATCTATTTCTGTATAAAAAATGCATGTAGAGAGTGTTCCTGGTGTTGGATAAAAATCTTGAACCTGTTCAGGATTATATCTTATTTTCTTTAAGTATTCTGCCATTTTTATGGCAGATTTCATATCACTTCCGGGATGACTTGAAATTAAATAAGGTACTAAATATTGTTCTTTATCCAGTTTCTTATTTATTTTAAAAAATTCATCTACAAATTTATCATAAACTTCTCTTTTAGGTTTTCCCATTTGATGTAAAACTTTATTCGCAATATGTTCAGGAGCTACCTTTAACTGACCACTCACATGATGTTTACAAAGTTCATTAAAAAATGTCTTATTCTTATCAGCTATCAAATAGTCATATCGTATACCTGATCTTATAAAAACTTTTTTTACTTTATTTAAATTTCTTACTGTCCTTAGTATATCCAAATACTCTTTATGATCAATTACCAAATTATCACATAACTTTGGATATAAGCACTGCTTATCCTTACATATACCATTTTTATCTTGTTTTAAACAAGACCTATTTCTAAAATTTGCTGTTGGTCCACCAATATCATGAATATAACCTTTAAAGTTTTCACTCCAAATTATTTTCTCTGCTTCTGTCACTATAGAAGCTTTACTTCTTTTTTGAATTATCCTACCCTGATGAAAGTTCAAAGCACAAAATGAACATCCACCAAAGCAACCTCTATGACTTGTAATACTAAATTCAACTTCTTTGATTGCAGGAACCCCTCCAAATTTTTCGTAAACCGGATGATATGTCCTCTCATATGGCAAAGAATATATATTATCCATTTGAGAAATATTCAACGGTTTAATCGGTGGATTTTGAATAATATATCTATCATAACATTTTTGAATAATTACTTTTCCAAAATAATCTTGTTCTCTACTTTGTATTAAAAAAGATTTTCCATATTTCTCTTTAGATTTTACAATTTCTTCATGTGAATGAACTATTAATACATCATTACTTTTATTAGATTGTAATAAATATTCTTTAAAATTATTATTTAATTGCGAAAAAGATTTGTTTACAACAGTTCCTCTAATATTATCAATATTATTTATTTTCTCACCATTACTTAATCTTTCTGCTATTTCTTTCACAGGTTTTTCACCCATACCATATACTAAAACATCTGCTTTAGAATCCAATAAAACTGATCTTCTTATTTTATTATCCCAATAATCATAATGAGAAAATCTTCTTAAACTTGCCTCTATACCACCTATAATAATGGGAATATCTTTGTAGATTTGTCTAACCAAATTTGTATAAACAATAATCGCTCTATCAGGTCTACAACCAGTCTTTCCTCCTGGACTATATACATCATTACTTCGTAATTTTTTATTTACAGTATAATGATTAACCATTGAATCTATAACACCTGAAGTTATTAAAAAACCTAATTTGGGTTTACCTAAAATTTTGATACTTGTAGCATTTTTCCAATCTGGTTGAGCTATTATTCCTACTCTATATCCTTCTTTTTCTAATACTCTAGAAATTATACTATGTCCAAAACTTGGATGATCAATATAAGCATCTCCTGAAATCAACACAAAATCCAAATAATTCCAACCCATGTTTTCCAAATCACTTTTTGAAATTGGTAAAAAACTCATAAAACCTCTCAATCTTATTAGGAATATATAAAAAACATATAATATATTTCAAATAGTAACCATATTTTTAATGATATTCACACAAAAAACATTTAATATATTTTTATCTTATCCTAAAATTTTTCTAAGAAACGCTGAAAAATAACATCAAATTCTCAAAATCTGAATCATGTACTTCAATATTTTAAAATGTAGACTAATTTTCTGGCTGTTCCTAATTAATTTTGTTTTCTATAGTTTTATATTAGGCATAATCAAAAATTTCATAAGACAACTTTTTTATGAAAATACCAATTCTTTAATGGATTTAAAAAAGTTGACTAGTTTATTTTTGATTCTGTATTATATGAATCTATATTAAAATAATAAAAAACAGGTGTCAATATTTACACCTGTTAAAAAATAATTTAAATTTTATATTAATAATTATATGTAAAATCTCTAAACCTTTAAATAATAATTCAAATATAAATTCCGCTTTTACTCTCCAAAATAGATTAAAACTACCCTTTAAAAAACATATAATTACTATTAACTTTATTATTAAGCTCCATTTATAAAACTTCTAAAACTACATACATAGTTATATCATATATACGAATATAAATTCTACTCTTTCTCTTTTTTCGACTATAATTGTCAAATTAAATATACTTTCTTTCTATTTAAGGATATAAAAAATAAATCTACATATCAAAATAATGAATCACATGATTTTAGTGATTTTCAGATTTTAAAAATGTGATATTATTTTTTAGGATTTCCTAAAGATCTTTTGCTTTTCCGTCAGTCATTAACACTTCATCCCACTTTTGTTTTGTCATTAAAACTTGTCTTGGTTTACTTCCTTCATGTTTTCCAACAATACCTCTATCTTCCATTTGATCTACAATTCTTGCTGCTCTTGCATATCCTACTTTAAATTTTCTTTGAATCAATGATACTGAAGCTTGTTTATTTTCAATAACTAATTCAATTGCTTTAGGTAATAATTCATCTCTATCAACATCTGATTTTTTATTAATTTCACCCACTTTTTCTTTATTAATTTCTTCAATAACATCCTCATCATAATCAGGTTCAGCTTGTTTTTTAACAAAGTTTACAACATTTTCAACTTCCTTATCAGAAATAAAAGCTCCTTTTATCCTAATTGGTTTAGGTTCCCCAACAGGATAATACAACATATCACCTTTACCTAATAGTTTTTCTGCACCACCCATATCTAATATTGTTCTGGAATCAATCTGTGAAGCTACTGCAAATGAAATTCTAGATGGAATATTAGCTTTTATTACACCAGTAATAACATCAACAGAAGGTCTTTGTGTTGCTATAACTAAATGCATCCCTGCCGCTCTCGCCATTTGTGCCAATCTACAAACTGCATCTTCTACTTCATTTGGTGCTACCATCATTAAATCTGCTAACTCATCTATTATTATAACTATTTGAGGTAAAACCTCGTCAGAATCTTTTTCCCTTACTAATTGATTATAACCTTTTATATCTCTAACACCACTATCAGCAAATTTCTTGTATCTGTCAGTCATTTCAGTAACTGCCCAGTTTAATGCTCCAGCAGCTTTTCTCGGCTCTGTAACAACAGGTATTAGCAAATGCTGTATACCATTATATATGCCTAATTCAACAACTTTTGGATCAATCATTATCAATTTTACTTCTTTAGGAGATGATTTATATAATATACTTATTAAAAGACTATTAATGCATACACTCTTTCCAGATCCTGTAGCTCCTGCAATCAAAACATGTGGCATTTTACCTATATCTGATACAACACAATTTCCGGAAATATCTTTTCCAATAGCAAAAGCTAGTTTTGACTCAAACCTTTCAAATTCATCTGATTCAATTACTTCTCTTAATCCCACGGGCACAATTTCATTATTTGGAACTTCAATACCTATCAATGCTTTACCTGGAATTGGTGCTTCAATTCTAACACCATGCGATGCTAATCTTAAAGAAATATCATCAGCTAATCCTACAATTCTACTAACTTTAACTCCTGCATCAGGTCTTACTTCATATCTTGTAACTGCTGGTCCACAACTTGCATTTTTTACTTCTGCTTCAATTTTAAAACTTCTTAATGTCTCTTCTAGTTTAATTCCTCTTTTTGAAACCATCTCTTTCATCTCTTGAATGTTTTTCTTATCCTTTTTTTGTTTTATAAGTAAATCAATTGAAGGAAATATATAATTATCATCATTATTTTTATAATTATTATCTTCAATTTTAATTTGTTCAACAATTTCTTCTATTTTTTCTTCACTATCAATTTCATTATTTTTTTCATTCTCATTATTTTTTTTATTATTTCTTTTTGCTTTTTTTAATATATTACTTTTAAATTCAGGAATCATAAGCTTTATATTATTATCATTTTTTGCTTCATCCAAATTCCTTTCAAACTTCAACCCAACATTTTTTTTATCATCTAATCCATTAACCTCAATTTTAACAGGTCTTTTTTTCTTCCTTCTTTTTTTGCAATCTTGGATAAATTTAATTGAACTTTTTTTACCAAAATTAAATAAATACTGAATCACTTCCTTTAATGCATTTGTAATTTGCACAATAGAAACATCTGTTATTTTAACCAAAAGTATTATTGAGGTTGAAATTAAAATAACTATAGTTCCCATATATTGAAAAATTATAGAAAGAAAAAAACCAATAAAACCGCCTACTAAACCTCCACTAAATATACTTCCCAGTTTGGACTCATCATATGACATTATCATCGCTTCAGTAAAGTTTAAATTTTTAATATCATATTCAATATTATTCAATCGACTTAATTGGAGCATTGAAGAAATAACTAATATAAGAATAGCAATATAAATTATTTTATTATTAAATATCTCACTATTACTATTAAATATTATAAAAAACGACCATATTACTAATGCTATCGGAAATAAATATGCAGGGGAACCAAAAAATCCCAATAAAAAATTTTTAATAAGTCGCTCAAATATACCTACCGTTCCGCTTGTATAAAGACTCAAACTAATAAGTACTGCAAAAGAAAATATTACTATTCCTTTTACTTCATTGGTAAAATTTTTATTATTTTTTTTCTTTTTCTGAAGTTTATATGATTTCAAGTTTATGCCTCCCATATATTTAGGATCGCTTAAAGTTTATATATTTAATTTATTGCCATATATCTGGTATATACTATAACTATTCAATATTAAAAAATGATATATTACTTAGATAATCCTTAAATAAAAGTTAAGTTACTATATATTTTTCTATTACTACATATTTTATATTTTATTTCTAGATTATACAAATAATTTTTTTATTCTTTATAGAATTTTTAACCTGTCATATTTTAGGTTATCCCTAGGAAAACCTAAAAAGTAATATCACATTTTAAAACATAGATTTATTTTTTGACTGTCCCAAGATAATCTTTTTCTAAATATATCGAAAAAAAAACCAATTTAGGAAACCCTAAATTGGTTTTAGAAACCCTGAAAATAATATAACATTTTGAAATCTGAGAATTACTAATCTTAGATTGTACTACAAGCAAGTACAAAAAATGAAATAACTCATCTTATGATTCCTTATTTTAAAATGTAGATTTATTTTTTTGGATTATACCTTATTTATATTAACTTTCTCGGAGTATATTTTGTATGTAATAATTCATGAGCTTTATCTCCATAAAAATCACCTAAAAATTCCTTATATAATTTTATAACATCTTTATTTTCATGAGATTTTCTTTTAGTTTTATTAGCATCTTCTTTATATATTGCTTCAGCTCTTTTCTTTATAATACTTGAATCTCCATGATGATATGGTTGACCTCCGCCGCCAACACAACCACCAGGGCATGCCATAATTTCGATCGCATGAAATTCTTCTTCTCCTGATTGAATCATTTCAAGCAATTTTCTTGCATTACCCAATTCATGAGCTATACCAATTCTTAAATCCATATCCTTAACTCTTACAGTTGCACTCCTAATGCCATCAAGCCCTCTTAATTGCTCAAAATTCACATCCTCTAAAGTTTCATCTGTAATCCATTCATAAGCAGTTCTTAATGCCGCTTCTATAACTCCACCTGTTGTTCCAAATATTACAGCTGCACCAGTAGACTCACCTAATGGATTATCAAACTCACTCTTATCTAATGATTCAAAATCAATTCCTGATTCTTTAATCATTAATGCTAGCTCCCTTGTTGTTAAAACATAGTCAACATTTTGATAATCATCATTTGAAAGTTCAGGTCTCGAAGATTCATTTTTCTTTGCTAAACAAGGCATTATTGAAACCACAACAATATCCTCAGCAGGTATCCCCATCTTCTTAGCATAATAACTTTTTGTTATTGCACCAAACATTTCATGTGGTGATTTACATGTTGAAGGAATATCAAGTAAATCTGGAAATTGATGTTCGAAAAATTTAACCCATGCAGGACAACAACTTGTTAGTATGGGTAATCTTCCTCCATTTTGAATTCTGTGTACAAGTTCTGATGCTTCTTCTATTATCGTTAAATCTGCTGCAAAATCAGTATCAAAAACTTTATCAAAACCTAATTCTCTAAGTGAAGTTACCATTCTTCCTGTAACAATAGAACCTGGTTCCATCCCAAATTCTTCACCTAATGCAACTCTTACAGCCGGTGCAGTCTGCGCAATTACAACTTTTTCTTCAGAATTAATAGCTTCCCAAACTTCTCTAATTACATTTATTTCTGTAAGTGCCGCAGTTGGACATACAGCTACACATTGACCACAAAATGTGCACATTGTTTCTGTCATTGGCAAACCAAACGCTGGAGATACAACTGTATCAAAACCTCTATCTTTTGCAGATAATATCCCACATGTTTGAACTTCATTACACATTGTTTCACATCTTCTACATAAAATACACTTATCTAGATTTCTATATATTGCTTTACTTGTATCATCCTTGTCATAAACAGACATTGCACCTCTATATTTAACTTCTCCTCTTATTCCTAAATCAGCTGCAATTTTTTGAAGATCACATTTTTGGTTTTTCTCACAATTTAAACAATCCTTTGGATGATCTGAAAGTAATAATTCAACCATAGTTCTTCTAGCTTTTACAGCTCTTGGTGTAGCAGTTGAAATACTCATACCATCTCTTACATATGTAGCACATGCAGGTGCTAAGTTTCTTCTTCCTAAAATCTCTACCATACAAACTCTACAAGAAGCACCTCTATTTACTGCCTTTAAATCATGTAGATTCAAATGACATAGTGTTGGAATTTTTACATTAACCAATTTAGCAGCTTCTAATATTGTCATTTCATCAGATACAACTATCTGTTTTCCATTTATTTTAATTTTAACATCAGACATAAAATAACTCCTTCCACTATTGTCTTTCAATAGCATCAAATTTACAAGCTGTATGACATGCTCCGCACTTTATACACTTGTTTTGATCTATAATATGGGGTTTTTTAACTTTACCAGATATACATTTTGCAGGACAAACTCTGCTACAAGCTGTACATCCAACACATTTATCCTCAATTATTGTATACACTATTAATTCTTTGCAAACACCGGAAGGGCATCTTTTATCCTCCACATGAGCAACATATTCGTCCCAAAAATGATTTAATGTGCTTAGAACAGGATTAGGTGATGTTTGACCAAGTCCACATAACGCAGTATCTTTTATAATTCCAGATAATTCTCTCAAAGACTCTAAATCATTCATACTAGCTCTTCCTGATGTAACTTTTGAAAGAATTTCGTGAATCCTCTTATTTCCTATTCTACATGCTGTACACTTTCCACATGATTCATCCATTGTGAATTCCAAATAGTATTTAGCAATATTCACCATGCAATCATCTTCATCCAACACTATCATACCACCAGAGCCCATCATAGATCCAATGCTTATTAGATTATCATAATCAATTTTTGTATTTAAAAGTCTTCTCGGTATACATCCTCCTGAAGGACCACCTGTTTGAACGGATTTAATATTCTTAAAATCCTGAATTCCCCCACCTATTTCAAAAATAATTTCTCTTAGTGTTGTCCCCATTGGAATTTCAACCAAACCAACATTATTTACTTTACCAGCTAATGCAAAAACTTTTGTTCCACTACTCTTTTCAGTTCCAATTGACTTTAACCATTGTGCTCCATTTAAAATTATTGGTGATATATTTGCAAATGTTTCAACATTATTTACAACTGTTGGTTTATTCCACAATCCTGATTCTGCCGGAAAAGGAGGTTTATTTCTTGGTTCACCTCTATTTCCCTCAATTGAATTTATAAGAGATGTTTCTTCACCACATACAAAAGCTCCTGCTCCATATCTTATTTCAATATCAAAAGAAAAATCTGAATTAAATATTTTTTCACCTAAAAAACCAAAATCTTTAGCTTGCTTCATAGCAATTTTAAGACGTTTTACAGCCAATGGATATTCAGCTCTTATATATATATATCCTTTATTTGCTCCAACACTATAGCCTGCAATTACCATTGCTTCTAGTACACTATGAGGGTCTCCTTCTAATATACTTCTGTCCATAAATGCTCCTGGATCTCCTTCATCAGCATTACAGACAATATATTTTTGAGGATCATCTTGTTTTGCTGTAGCTTCCCATTTTATACCTGTTGGAAAACCACCACCACCTCTTCCTCTTAATCCACTTTCTTTAATTTCATTTATAACATCAGTTGCAGTCATTTTTGTAACGCACATTCCCAAGGCTTTGTAACCATCATTTGATATATATTCTTCAATTTTTTCTGGTTCAATTACTCCACAATTCCTAAGAGCAATTCTTACCTGACCTTTTGATGACATGTCACTTGGCTCAATGGGATTTTTTATTACTAAATCCTCTAATACTTTACCTGTCTTCAAATGTATGTTAACTATTTCTTTAGCTTCTTTTTTACTAATATTCCCATACAATACTGACTCACCATTTGAATTTTTTATTTCTACAGTAGGTTCAGAATGACATGTACCTATACAACCTGATTTAACTAAAATAACATTTTTAATATTTAATTTATTGACTTCCTCTTCAATTTCATCATAAACTTCTTTCGCTCCTGCTGCTATTCCGCATGTAGCCATTCCTATAACTACTCTTAATTTATTTTCTTCACCATTTGTTTGATAAAAACTATTAACTGCCTCTTTTTTTAAATTTTTTAAATCATCTAAAGATTTTACTCTGGTCATTTTTGCTTCCTCCTGACTCTAAGAACAAGATTCTAATATTTCTTTTATTTGACCTTTTTTAATTCTTCCATAAACTTTATCATTTATTAAAATTACTGGAGCCAATCCACAAGCTCCGATACATCTAAGCCCATCCAAGCTGAATTTCATATCCTTTGTTGTTTGACCTACTTTTACTTTTAAATTTTCTTCAATTTCATTTAAGATATTCTCAGCACCTTTAACAAAACATGCAGTTCCAAGGCATACACTAATAACATATTTTCCTTTTGGTTTCTCTGTAAAATATGAATAAAATGTAACAACACCATTTACTTTTGCTGCAGGAATTTTTAGCATTCTGGCAATATGCAATTGTAAATCATTAGGCAAATATCCAAATAATTCTTGTGCTTTGTGAAGAACTGTTATTAAATTGCCTTCATCGCTACCAATTTCATTAATAAAAGCATCTAGTTCTTTAAATTTAGTTTCAGATACCATATTTTTACACATAATTCAACAGCCTTTCAAATTATTTTTTTTGATAAAATATTAACAAACTTTTAAAACAATTATCATTAACTTATGTCAGATAAAACTTTAATAATATTTAATTTTAGCAAGAATTTATTAATATTTGAAATTACATTTATTAGAATTTCAAAAATATATTCATTTCTCTTGAGTAAAATTACTAAATATATTGTAATTGATTACTCAAGTTTATAGACTTATTTTTTTGACATCTTTATAATTCTTTCAAGAATCAATATTACCATACATAAATATTGGTATAAATAATAAAAATTATTTATATATATTGTTTAAAAAATAGTTTTAACTATTTTCTTTAATGTATATATAATATCAAATCAAATCACTCTAATCAATTTTT
>JBDMZA010000082.1:0-2734 GCA_039770155.1 Clostridiales bacterium | reverse complement strand
TGAAAACTAAAATAGAAGACTGGATGATTTTTAGATGAATAATTCAACTGTAATTGATGTTAAATTTAAAAATAATAAAATAAAAAAAAAAGTATTATATTTTTTAAGTAGTCTTATAGTTATATTTTTGTTATTCGGAATTTTTATAAAGATAAGTGTTTTCGAAATTGAAGGTATGGTCTATTTTGATAAAAAAGAAATTGAAAAAAAAATTAGTGTTAGAAAAAATGATAGATTGATTCAATTTTTTAATTTATATAAAGTGGATGATTTTTTTACTTTAAGAAGTAATAGTTTAGAAGAGGATATTAAAGATATTTTTTACGTGAAGGAAGTTACTACTCATTACAGAATTCCAAATAAATTTCAAATTGTAATTAAAGAACGTAAACCTGTTGGTTATATTTTATATAATGAACTAAAGTTGGTTGTAGACAGAGATGGTTATGTTATTGGAGTTAATAATAATGAGGTAACAGAAAAATTTCCTCTTTTTGATGGAATTGAGTTAGAAAAATTTGCAGTTGGGAAAAAAGTAAATGTAAAGGATGAGAATAAACTAAAGTTATTTGAAATAGTTTCTGATTCATTAAACCAATTAAATAAAAAAGAATTTATAAATAAAATTAAAATAATTGATATAAGTGAAAAAGATAAAATATTTGTGTATTTTAATCATGGAGTTGATTCGAATATAGGTAATGTTAATAGCATAGATTATAAAATGGTTGTATTAGAGAAATTAATAGATAAAAATTCTAAAGATAATGTAAAGGGAACTTATGATTTTACTTTATCTGACAATCCTACTTTTATACCAAAATAAATATGATATTTATAAAATAAATGTCAAAAAAATATATACTCGATTCCAGGAAATATTTTTATAAAAAATTATAAAATAGTACCTTTAAAAAAATATTTTTTAAAATTTGGCATAATTTCGATAATACTATTGAATAAATTATCGAAAAAAGATAATATGAATAAGTAATATCGACAATAAGTAAATAAAAAAGATAAGAAATTTTAAAAAATACTGAATAACTAATATTTTTTAACATTATTCTATGGAGAACTGAAAGAATAATATATACCTTATATCTAATAATCAAAACAAATATGTGATTTAATCTTTGAGAAGGATAATTTATTTTTTTGGATACCCAAGGTGAAAGACACTAATAAACTAATAAAAAATATTCTCATAATAAATAACTTAAAAAACTTAAGTAAAAATATTTTTAACAAAGGACTATTTTCTTTTAGGAGGTTTGCTTAAGTGAGGCAAATACTTGTCAGTATTGATATTGGAACTTCTAAAATTTGTACATTAATTTCCGAATTTAATGGCAATGGGGAATTAGAAATTTTAGGTAAGGGAATTAGTGAATATGATGGCATGAAAAAAGGGTTTATTTCAAATATTGAATATACTTCAAAAATTATTAAAAAGACAATTAATCAAGCAGAAGAAATGTCTAATACAAAAGTATATTCAGCTTATGTTGGAATATCTGGTGTTGATGTAGAGATTTTTGATAATAATTTTTCAATTGAAATTGATAATGAAAAAAAAGAAATTACAAAAAGAGATATAGAAAAATTGCAAATTATAACAAAAGCAGTGAGAGTACCTAAGGGAACACAAATAATTGATGTAATACCAAAATGTTATATAGTAAATAGAAAAATTGCTGTTAATGACCCCATTGGAATGGTAGGTTCAATACTTGAAATGGAAGCAGATATAGTTGTTGGTAACTCTACAATTATTGGAAATATTGCAAAAAGTGTTGAATTAGCTGGCTTAAAAGTAGATGATTTAATAATTGAGGCATTATCTCATGGGGATTCGTTGATATACGAAGAAGA
Organism: Clostridiales bacterium; assembly: GCA_039770155.1. Lineage (GTDB taxonomy): Bacteria > Bacillota > Clostridia > Acetivibrionales > JBDMZA01 > JBDMZA01. Next base: position 859 of record JBDMZA010000082.1, on the reverse strand, counting down.
AAGAAACAAGGGTTCATTAATTATTGATGTGGGAGGTTCTATAACAAATTTAGCTGTTTTTAAAGATGATAATTTAATATATTTTACTTCAATTCCAATAGGTGGGAAACATATTTCTAATGATATTTCAGTGGGATGTGATATAAGCTTTAATGAATCTGAGAAATTAAAGAAAAAATTGGATAAAAATTATAGTACTATTGAAAATACTAACGAAGAAATTATACTAATGGATAACAAAACAAATGAAGAAAAAAACATAAAATTATTTTTGATAAAGGAAATTGTTGAAGCGAGAATAGATGAAATCTTTTGTATGTGTAAAGAAAATTTAATTGATGCAGGTATGAGTGAAAATTATATTTCAAGTGTAATATTGACGGGTAGAGGAATTTCACATATTGATATGGGAAAACAAATATGTTCTGATATTTTCAATGTTCCAGTGAGAATTGCATCAGGTAGACAAATTAATATTGATAGTGTTGAATTTTTTTCAGCAGCAGGTATATCAAAATATATTTACGAAAGTATTGAAAATGATTATGGGAGTAATATTATTTTGGACTATAAGCCTAAAAAAAATACTTTTAGTATAATAAGATGGTTTATGAGATTAATTACAGGAATTTTAAAATAGTTTAATTTTTTGTAAAAGAGTAATAAAATATGAACAAAAGCAGTATTGCTTTATGATATATAATAATATAATATTAAATATGAGTATTTAATATTATATGTTTAGTCATTTTAGGGAATTAATTTAAGAATAGCAAGAAAATAATTTATATTTTTTAAAGTAATGGATTACATATTTTTTGATTCTAAAAGGATATGAATATGGTATTATTTTTGAGTT
>JBDMZA010000081.1:0-2512 GCA_039770155.1 Clostridiales bacterium | reverse complement strand
TATTCTAAACCTCACTTTGAAAGATATTCTACTGGTCCAGAATCAGTATTTTCAGAAGAAGAAGAATTTTATAGAAATAAAAATTTAAAATATGAGAAAAATATTTTTAAAATAAATTTTATGGATTTAGATATAGATTTGCGAAATTCTGTATCTGTTATTGGAGATATAAATATAAAACTGTTAAAAAATACAAATAATATAACTTTTACATTATATAGAAAATTAAAAGTTAAAGAAATCATATTAAATAATAAGAAAATAAAATTTAATCAGAATGATGATAATTTCAAAATTTATTTTCCAGAAAAATATTACAAAAATAAAACACTTACAATTAAAATAAATTATGAAGGTTTGACATCACAAAAATATTTTTCTGGAGACAAAGCATCTTATTTAACTTCAAAGTATGCCTGGTTACCATATCCAGGAAATACAAACGTTTTCTATACAGAAAATACAAATATTAATACAACACCTTTAGAAAACAATAATATTGTTAAATATACAATTAATGTTAAACATAATTATGATAAATTAGTAACTAATTTAAATAAACATGGAAATAAACTATTTGGTAAATCCAATGGTGTATCCTTAATAGGAGGAAATCTTAATTATTTTTCGCTTAATAACAAACAATATTATTATAATTCAACTTTTGTAGATTTTAATTTTGAAAATGCAGATTATGAGAGATTTTTAAATAAGTATACAAATGTAAATAATCAAATTAGATCTGTATTGAATTTAGAGGAAAAAGAATTTGATAAAATTATAATGCTTCCATATTCTAATTTTGAAACAAGAAGTATTTATCAATTACTTTCAACAGAATCTGGAAATTTATTATTATGGTCTGATCTTCTTGAATTTAAGGAGAATTATATACTTGATACAGCAATATCAAGTACTATAAATTCAAATATTGAATACGCATGTCAAGATGCTTTAATAAAAAGATTTTTTTATGAATCTTTACAAAATTACTTGTATAAAAAAAATAATTATAAATTTGTAGAACAATTTGATGAAAAAAACCTTTTAAAACTTGAAAATGAATTATTTTTAGATATTATAGACTATTTGTCATCTAAAAATGATTTTGAAGTAAAAATATTTTTTCAAAATTGGTATAAAAAAATGTGTAGTAATGATAAAGTTACTTTGGAAGATATTAGAGAATTATTTTTGTATATCCCTTAGGAGGCAATATGAAATCTTTATATATAGAAAATTTATGTAAAAAGTATGGTTCAAAAAGTATTTTAAATAGTATAAAACTTACAATACACCCAGGTATTTTTGGTTTACTTGGACCAAATGGAGCAGGTAAAACAACTTTAATGAAATGTATTGTATCATTAATTGACAATTATGATGGAAAAATCAAATATGGTGAAAAATTATGGAGTAGATTTCCAGGTAAAAATGGTATACTTGGCTATGTACCACAAAAATTTTCTTTATTCAAAGAACTGACAATTAAAGAGGGTATGGAATATATTTCAATTATGAAGGGTGAAAAAAATTATATTAATGAAATTGATAATATTTTATCTTCTGTAAATTTAGTTGAAGAAAAAAATAAAAAAATAAAAAATCTTTCAGGTGGTATGTTAAGAAGACTTGGTATTGCACAAGCACTAATTGGAAATCCAAAAATACTAATAGTTGATGAACCAACAGCAGGATTAGACCCTGAAGAGCGAGTTAGATTTAGAAATATTTTAATGAAATTACCAAAAGATAAAATTATTATAATATCATCTCATATTGTAGAGGATTTAGATTTGATAGCAAATAGACTTTCGATTTTAAAAGATGGAAAATCTATAATATGTGATACTATAGAAAATGTTATTGCTAGAGTAGAAGGTAAAGTTTATAAAAAAATAATTGACTTAAAAGATATCTATTCATATGAATCAACTTATAGAATTACATCTGTTACAAAATCAGGTGATAAAGCACTTATAAGAATTATTAGTGAAAAATCACCAGAAAATTTTCAAAAAATACATCCAATCCTAGAAGATGCATATTTTTATTTATTAGGTAATTACAATGAAAATATTTAGAAAAACAATATTAGAAATTAGAATATTAGGAATAAATTTTTATATACCTTTTATTGTTTTATGTCTAACTTTTTTATTAAGTTCTTTGTTTTCAAATTACAGTAATGGATTAAGTTTGATTATAAATATATTTCAAATAGCAATTCCTTTTTTTTGTAGCTGGTGGATGATTTTCTTATTACATGAAATTTTAGAAATTGATAGTGGAGAATTGATTTTAACATTTAAAGCAAATAAATTGTTGATAGGTTCTTTTCTTTGTATAAAATATTTTATAATTTTTTTATTTGTCATTATTCTTGGAAGTATTTACTATATTCATGTGACTTGCTTTAATGTCAACGTCGTGTTCTACGCGGCTATTGGAGACGTGATACTTGCGACTATAATTGTAAGTATAGCACTGTTCGCTTCGTCCTATTTTAATC
>JBDMZA010000080.1:0-14276 GCA_039770155.1 Clostridiales bacterium | reverse complement strand
CAGTATTTAATTTTTGAATTATTATAAATGAAATAATAAGATTTATGGAGGTGTTATTTATGAATTATTTTATAGATTTAAATATAGATAAATTTGATGAAGATGTAATACAAAGCAGTTTACCTGTTTTAATATACTTTTATTCAGAAGATTGTCCACAATGTATTACCTTTACACCAATTTTTGAAAGAATGGCAGAAAAATATAATGGATACATGAAATTTGTTAAAATAAATAGAGAAAAAGACAGAAAATTAGCGGAAAATTTAAAAGTTAAAAGTAATTTAACTGTTTTATTTTATAAGGAAGGTAATGAAGTTTGCTCAAGGCTATCAGGTTATATTTCAGGACCAGAGTTAAAAAAAGCAATTGAGACAGTTATTGAAGGATATTGCCATTTTAAGCCAAAGGAAAGGGTTAATACAGATGTACTAATTATAGGAGCAGGACCAGCAGGTCTAAGTGCAGCTATTTATGCATCTAGAGCTAAACTGGATACAGTAGTTATTGATGAGAGTATGCCAGGAGGTCAAGTTGCTACTACCTTTAATATTTCTAATTATCCTGGAACAAATGGTGTAGTAAGAGGATATGACCTTATGGAAAATATGAAAAGACAGGCAGAGAGTTTCAATACAAGAATAGATGATTTATCTGAAATTATTGAAGTTAATCTTGAAGGAGATGTCAAACATATAATTTCAGAAAGTGTTAACTATTATGCAAAAACTGTAATTATAGCAACAGGGGCAAAACCAAGAAAATTACCAGCAAAAGGATCAGATGATTATAATGGAAGAGGAATACATTACTGTGCTACTTGTGATGGTGCTCTATATCAGGAAGCAGATTTATTGGTAGTAGGTGGCGGTAATTCAGCAGTTGAAGAAGCTGTATTCTTAACAAAGTTTGCTAAACATATCTCTCTTGTTACAAGGAATGATTATTTATCTGCAGCAAAAGGAGATCAAAATGAATTACATAAAAACCCTAATATAGATATTATGTGGAATAAAAATATAATTGAGGTTTTTGGAGAGAATTTTTTAGAAGGTGCTATAGTAGAAGATAGGATAACTAATGAAAAAATGGAAATTAAAACAGAGGGTATTTTTGTATATATTGGTATGGAACCTAAAACAGAATTTTTAAAGAATAAAATTGAATTAGATGACTTGAAATATGTTAAAGTGAATTCTGATATGTCAACTAATATAAAAGGGGTATATGCAGCTGGAGATGTGGTATCAAAAAAAATCAGGCAAATATCTACAGCAGTTGGAGATGGAACTGTTGCGGGCATTATGGTTGAAAAATATATAAATAGAGTTGGATAGAATATTGTTAATAATAATGTAAAGAAATATTAACAAAAAATCCTTATTTTGAAGATATTTGATTTGATATGTTATAATTATTGAAAGAAGAAGAAAAAATTTATAGAAAAGAGGCAATAGATTACAATGTACGATGTTATAATAATAGGAAAGGGACCAGCAGGAATATCAGCTGCACTATATACTCATAGAGCGAATTTAAAGACATTAGTAGTTGGTAGAAATAATAGTTCAGTTATAAAAGCTCATTCTGTAGATAATTATTATGGTGTTCCTAAAATTTCAGGAGCGGATTTGATTCAAACAGGAATTAACCAAGCTAAAGATCTTGGAATAGAAATAGTAGATGAAGAAGTTATTTCTATGGGCATGGAAGAATCCTTTATAGTTCTTACTAAAAATAATAAGTTTGAAGCAAAAACAGTTTTAATGGCAACAGGACAACCTTATAAAAAAATAAATATTGAAAATGTGGATAATTTGGAAGGTAAGGGAATTAGTTATTGTACAACGTGTGACGGTTTTTTCTATAAAGGTTTAAAAGTTGGTGTTCTAGGCTATAATGATTTTACAATACATGAAGCAAATGAATTGACAGCTTTTACTAAGGATATAGTAATTTTTACAAATGGTAGGAAACTTGAATTATCAGAGACATATGAAAATGATATTAAAAATTTTGAAGTTGTAGAAGATGAAATAATAAAATTCGATGGAAATGAGTTTTTAGATTCAGTTGTTTTTAAAAATGGAAAATCTGAAAAGATAAATGGAATGTTTATAGCTTATGGAAGTGCTTCAAGTACAGATTTTGCAAGAAAATTAGGAATATTAACCAATGATGACCAAAAGTCAATCAAAGTTGATCAAAATTATATGACAAGTTTAGAAGGTGTTTTTGCTGCGGGAGACTGTATTGGAGGATTTAATCAAATATCTACAGCAGTTGGCGAAGGTGCAATAGCAGCAAAAAGTATTATTAAATTTGCAAGAGAAAATTAAATTAAAAGGAGAGGATTTTTATGACAATAAAAGTTTATTCTACACCAACATGCCCTTATTGTGTTAATGCAAAAGAGTATTTTAATTCCAAAGAACTATCATATGAAGATTATGATGTATCTGCTGATAGAGAAAAAGCAAGAGAAATGATAGAAAAATCAGGACAAAGAGGTGTACCTGTAATAGATATTGATGGAAATATTATAGTTGGATTTGATAAATTAAAAATTGATACACTTATTTCTAAATAGTAAGGCATAATCAAAAATTTCATAAAACAACTTTTTTCTGAAAATGCCGATGCTTTAACGGATTTTTAAAAAAATTTGACTAGTTTATTTTTTGATTCTGTCTAATTAGACAGAATCAAAAAATAAAACCTAATTTTCAAGTATGAAGTCCTTTGGTTTGAGCGAATTTCAGATGAAAAGAATTTGGTATTGTTTTTAGGTTCTCCCAAGAAGAATATGAAATATATTTTGGGTTATCCTAAAATATATTTTCTTTTTCTTATTCTATAAATTGTTAATAGTTTTGTAGATAGGAAATGGATTTTTCGATTATGTATTATTTTGTTTATTTTAATTGACAATTACAATAATTTATTAGTACTATAATAAATAGATATTTTAAAATAATGAATTAGGCATAGTCAAAAATTTCATAAGACAATTTTTTTCTGAAAATATCGATGGATTAACGAGTTTTCAAAAAAGTTGACTAACTTATTTTTTGATTCTGCCTTACATGTGGTTGGTTACTTTACCTTATTCTAATTATTGGGAGCATAATCTAATAATAGTGTTTTTTAGATTTTAGGAATGGGGATTTATTTTTAAATGAAACTTAAAATATTGTAAATTGTTAAATTTTGATCAATCTATTGATTGTAATATATAAATATAATAATATATATTATATAAGAAATATTTTAGTTTAAAACATTTTTTATATTATAATAACAGAAATAGAGGAGTGAGTGTATGTCATTGAAAATTTTAATCGTAGGAGGCGTAGCAGGTGGAGCGACAGCTGCTGCAAGACTTAGAAGAATAGATGAAGATGCAGAAATTGTGTTATTTGAAAAAGGAGAATATATTTCTTTTGCAAATTGTGGATTACCATATTACATAGGAGAAGTAATAAAAGAAAAAGATAAATTGGTTGTACAAACACCTGAAAAAATGAATGAAAGATTTAATATAGATATAAGAGTTAAATCTGAAGTTATAAAAATTGATAAAGATAAAAAAGAGATTGAAGTTTATGATATAAAAAATGACATGAAATATAAAGAGTCTTATGATAAATTGGTTCTTTCTCCTGGAGCGGAACCTATAAAACCACCTTTACCAGGAATTGAATCAGATAAAATATTTACTTTAAGAAATATACCAGATACTTATAGAATCAAAGATTATGTTGATGTAAACAGACCTAAAAGAGCTATTGTTGTGGGAGCAGGATTTATAGGATTGGAAGTTGCTGAAAATCTTCATGCAAAAGGTGTTAAAGTTACTGTTGTAGAATTAGCAGAACATGTAATAGGTCCATTAGACTATGATATGGCAGCAATTGTTCATCAACATATGAAATCAAAAAATGTGGAATTTTACTTAAAAGATGCAGTGAAGTCATTTATTGATATAGATAATTGTATTATTGCAGAATTGACAAGTGGAAGATCATTAAAAGCTGATATGGTTATTTTAGGAATAGGTGTAAAGCCAGAAGCTAGATTGGCAAAGGAAGCAGGACTAAAATTAGGTCAATTAAAAGGTATTGAAGTTGATGAATTTATGAAAACTTCAGATGAAAATATTTATGCAGTAGGAGATGCTGTTGAAGTAAATGATTATGTAAATGGTAAAAAAACATTGATACCACTTGCAGGACCTGCAAATAAACAGGGAAGAATTGTTGCAAATAATATTTGTGGTTTAAAAGAGTCATATAAAGGCACACAGGGAACATCTATTGTGAAAATATTTGATATAACTGTTGCAATTACAGGAAATAATGAAAAAATCTTAAATAGAAATGAAATTTCTTATGAAAAATCTTTCAATCATTCACCTTCTCATGCAGGATATTATCCTGGTGCTATTCCTATGTCAATTAAGTTGATTTTTGACAATAAAACAGGAAAAATATATGGAGCTCAGATTATTGGATATGAAGGTGTTGATAAAAGAATTGATGTATTAGCAACTGCTATTAGAGCAGGAATGACAGTTTTTGATTTAGAAGAATTAGAACTTGCATATGCACCTCCTTATTCATCAGCAAAAGATCCTGTCAATATAGCGGGTTATGTTGCTTCGAATGTTATAAACAAATCTCAAGAAATATTTCATTGGCATGATGTTGAAAAACTAGATTTAGAAAAAGATGTTCTATTAGATGTAAGATCTCCTTTAGAGAATAAAATTGGTGCAATTAAAAATTCTTTAAATATAGAATTGGATAAATTAAGAGACAATATAGATCAAATTCCAAAAGGGAAAAACATATGTGTATATTGTCAAGTTGGTTTGCGTGGATATATAGCATATAGAATATTGAAACAAAAGGGTTTCAAGAGTGTGAAAAACCTTAGTGGTGGATTTAAGACTTATCAATTGGCTATACAAAAACAATCAAATGAAGATATATATGAATATGATAAAATAATGAAGGATGATGAAATTAAAACTGTTATTTGTGATGATGATGAATGTGGTAAAAGGGAAGAATATAATATTGATGCTTGTGGATTACAATGTCCAGGTCCTATTATGAAAGTTTATGAAAAGATTGAGAGCATAAATATTGGAGATATTTTAGAAATAAAAGCTACAGATCCAGCATTTTCAGCTGATATTAAAGTTTGGTGTGAAAGTACAGGAAATAAACTGTTAGAGATTAATAGCAAGGATAACATAATTACAGCTAAGATAAAAAAGGGAAAAGAAGAAGTTATTGAAGAAAAAAAAAAATAAATAATGATAAGACAATGGTAGTATTTAGCGGGGATTTAGACAAAGCGATAGCTTCTTTCATAATTGCAAATGGAGCAGCGGCTATGGGAAGAAAAGTTACTATGTTCTTTACATTCTGGGGACTTTCTATTTTAAGAAAAAAAAATAAATCAAAAGCTAATAAAGGTTTACTGGACAAAATGTTTGGTATGATGTTGCCAAAAGATTCAAAAGCTTTAACTTTGTCTAAAATGAATATGCTTGGAGCAGGTTCTAAAATGATAAGATTTGTAATGAAAAAGAAAAATGTGGCTTCATTAGAAGAACTTATTGATTCAGCTATTAAATCAGGAGTTAATATTGTAGTTTGTAATATGTCTATGGATATTATGGGATTAAATAAAGATGATTTAATTGAGGATATTAATTATGGTGGAGTTGCTACCTTTCTAAATGCCTCTGAAAAGGCTGATACAACATTATTTATATAGAATATTTTATTTAGGGATAGCCGAAAAAATAACACTGGGTTTTTGTTAACATAACGTACAATATTATTTTTTTGGTTCTTCTTAATATAGCTTTGGAGGAAATTAATGATAAAGATGAATTTATATGAACTGAAGTCAGAAAAACTAAAAGTTTTAGCACATCCACATAGACTATGTATAGCAAAAGGATTGTTAGAAAAAAAATGTAATGTTACAGCAATGCAAGAATGTCTTGATATACCTCAATCAACTGTATCACAACATATATCAAGGCTTAGAACAGCTGGAATTATATGTGGAAAAAGAAATGGCACTGAGATAGAATATAGTGTAGTGGATGAAGATGCTATAAATGTAATAAATGTTTTGTTTTGTTTAAAAAAATGAGACATTTAGTTTACATATACAGATAAAAGGAGTTTTTATGTCGGATTTTAAGTTGATTTCAGATTATAAACCTTGTGGAGACCAACCTAAAGCAATAAAGAGTTTGGTTAAAGGTATTAAAAATAATAAAAAGGGACAGGTTTTACTTGGAGTAACTGGTTCAGGGAAAACCTTTACAATAGCAAATGTTATAGAAGAGGTTCAAAAGCCTACTCTGGTTATTGCTCATAATAAAACTTTAGCTGCTCAATTATGTTCAGAATTTAAAGAATTTTTTCCAAATAATTGTGTAGAATATTTTGTGAGTTATTATGATTATTATCAACCAGAGGCTTATCTACCTTCTAGTGATACTTATATAGAAAAAGATTCTTCAATAAATGATGAAATAGATAAATTAAGACATTCTGCTACAGCAGCATTATTTGAAAGAAGAGATGTTATTATTGTTGCAAGTGTATCATGTATTTATGGTTTAGGTGATCCAGAAGATTATACTGAATTAATGCTTTCGCTAAGAGTTGGCATGAAAAAAGATAGAGATGAGATTGTTAAAAAGCTGGTTGATATACAATACGATAGAAATGATATAAATTTTAAAAGAGGGAAATTTAGAGTTAGGGGAGATGTCATAGAGATTTTCTCTGCTGATTCAGCTGATAAAATTTTAAGAATAGAATTTTTTGGAGATGAAATTGAAAAAATTTCTGAGATAGATTATATTACAGGAGAAATAACGGGTTTAAGAGATCATATTGCAGTATTTCCTGCATCTCATTTTGCAACTACTTCTGATAAGATGAAACAAGCTGTAGTTACTATAGAAGAAGAACTGAAAGAAAGATTGAAAGTTTTAAAGGATGAAGGTAAGGATTTTGAAGCTAAGAGAATTGAACAGAGAACTAAATATGATATTGAAATGATGGAAGAAGTTGGTTTTTGTCAGGGGATTGAAAATTATTCAAGACATATAAGTGGTAGAAAAGCTGGAAGCTCTCCTTATACATTAATTGATTATTTTCCAAAAGATTTTTTAATTGTAATTGATGAATCACATGTTACAGTATCTCAAGTTGGAGCTATGTATAATGGCGATAGATCAAGGAAAGAAACTTTAGTTGATTATGGATTTAGATTACCTTCTGCTTTTGATAATAGACCACTTAAATTTAATGAATTTAAAAGTAAGATAAATCAAATTATATATATAAGTGCTACACCTGCAAAATATGAGAGAGATAATTCAGAAAATTTAGTTGAACAAATAATAAGACCAACAGGTCTTTTAGATCCGGAATTGGAAGTGAAACCTGTAAAAGGACAGATAGATGATTTGATTGGTGAGATCAATAATAGAACATCTAAAAATGAGAGAATTCTTGTTACGACATTAACAAAAAAAATGTCTGAAGATTTAACTGAGTACTTAAGAGAAGTTAATATTAAAGTTAAATATTTACATTCGGATATTGATACTCTTGAAAGAATTGAAATAATTAGAGATTTACGATTGGGTGTTTTTGATGTACTAGTTGGAATAAATCTTTTAAGAGAAGGTCTTGATTTGCCTGAAGTTTCTTTGGTGACTATACTAGATGCAGATAAAGAAGGTTTTTTAAGATCTGAAACTGCTCTTATACAAACTATAGGAAGAGCTGCAAGACATTCTAAAGGAAAAGTTATAATGTATGCTGACAGAATAACAAAATCTATGAAAACTGCTATTGATGAAACTAACAGAAGAAGAAAGATACAATATGATTACAATGAGAAAAATAAAATAATACCAACAACAATTTTTAAAAATGTAAGAAATGTTATTGAGGCAACAAAAGTAGCAGAAGAATCTATGGAATATAATATTGAATCTGATATTAATTTAAATAAAATTGATGTAGAAAGTGAAATTAATATTTTAAAGGAAGAAATGAAAAATGCAGCAACTAACCTAAAATTTGAAAGAGCAGCAGAATTAAGAGATAAAATTTTGGAATTAGAAAAAAAAATAAAGTAATCTATAAATAGGTTATAATTTTTTCCATAGTAATAATTAAACTGCTATAAATTTGTAAGATAATGAAAATTTAATTTTAAAGCTATTTGCTTTGATATGATAATAGTTAAAGAAAACTCATGATAGATGAGTTTTTTTAGCAATATTAAACGAACAAACGTTTGTAAAGTTTTGTTTATTTGATATAATTTAGGGATATCCAAAAAATAAACTCTAATTCTCGAGTATGAATTCGCACGATTTAAGCGAACTTCAGACGAAAAGAATTTAGTATTATTTTTAGGGATAAAAATAAGAATTATAAATTTATACATAGTAAAATTTCATAAGACAACTTTTTCTATAAATATTGATGGTTTAACGAATTTTCAAAAAAGTTGACTAGTATTTTATAAATTTAGAGAGTTGGTGTTAATTAATAATGAAGGATAATATACATGTAAAAGGTGCAAGAGAACATAATTTAAAGAATATTGATATAAAAATTCCAAGAGATAAACTAATTGTTATAACAGGACTTAGTGGTTCTGGAAAATCGTCTCTTGCTTTTGATACTATATATGCTGAAGGTCAGAGAAGATATGTTGAATCATTGTCATCATATGCAAGACAATTTTTAGGACAGATGGAAAAACCTGATGTTGATTATATAGAAGGGCTTTCTCCTGCAATATCCATTGACCAAAAGACAACATCCAGAAATCCAAGATCAACTGTTGGAACAGTAACTGAAATTTATGATTATTTTAGATTATTATATGCAAGAATTGGTCATGTTTATTGTTATAAATGTGGTAAAAGAATATCACAACAAACTGTTGATCAAATGGTTGATAAGATAATTGAGTTTGATGAGGGTACAAAAATTCAAATTTTAGCTCCTGTTGTAAGAGGTAGGAAAGGCGAATACCAAAAATTATTTACAGATTTAAAGAAATCAGGATTTGTTAGAGTCAGAGTAAATGGAAATACTTATGATCTAAGTGAAGAGATTAAATTGGATAAAAATAAGAAACATAATATTGAAGTTGTAGTTGATAGAATAGTTATAAAGGAAGGTATTCAAAAAAGAGTTACTGATTCTGTTGAAACAGCATTGAATTTAAGCCATGATCTTGTGTTAATAGATGTAATAGGAGATAAGGAATACTTGTTTAATCAGAGTTTTACTTGTGTTGAATGTGGTATTAGCATTGAAGAATTAGCACCAAGAATGTTTTCTTTTAATAATCCACATGGAGCATGTCCAACCTGTAGCGGTTTGGGGATTTTAAAAAAAATTGATCCTGATTTAGTGATTTCTGACAAAGAAATGTCTTTAGCTCAAGGGGCAATAAATGTTGGGGGATGGAATACAGGAAATAAAGATAGTTATGGTAGAATGTATATAGAAGCGCTTTCTAAAAAATATAAATTTAGTATGGATACACCATTTAAGGATTTATCTAAAGGAGTAAAAGATATAATATTTTACGGTAATGATGGTGAAAAAATAAAAGTAAATTATAAAAATGAAAGAGGAAATGGAACTTTTAATGCTGATTTTGAAGGTATTGTAAATTCTTTAGAAAGAAGATATATTGAAACACAATCTGATGGAATGAAAAAATATTATGAAGATTATATGAGTACTAGTAGTTGTCCATCTTGTAAAGGTGATAGACTGAAAAAAGAAATGCTTGCTGTAAGAGTTGGTGGAAAGAACATAAGTGAAGTTTGTAATTTGCCTGTTGGTAATATTAAAGATTTTTTCTATGAATTAGAAATAACAGATAGAGAAGAATTTATTGCTTCACAAATTTTAAAGGAAATAAAAACAAGAATAGGATTTTTAGTAGATGTAGGTTTGAATTATTTGACATTATCAAGATCAGCGGGTACCTTGTCAGGAGGAGAAGCGCAAAGGATTAGACTTGCTACTCAAATAGGTTCAGGATTAATGGGAGTTTTATATATACTTGATGAACCAAGCATAGGTTTACATCAAAGAGATAATGCAAGACTTTTGAAAACATTGAAAAGACTTAGAGATTTGGGAAATACATTGATAATTGTTGAACATGATGAGGATACAATGTACAATGCTGATCATGTTATTGATATTGGTCCAGGAGCTGGTATTCATGGAGGAAATGTAGTTTGTGAAGGAAATATAGAAGATATAAAGGATTGTGCAGATTCATTAACAGGTTTATATTTAAGTGGAAAGAAAATGATAGAAATACCTGATCAAAGAAGGAAACCTAATGGAAAATGGCTCGAAATTATAGAAGCTAAGGAAAATAATTTGAAAAATATAAATGTTAAAATACCTTTAGGTGTATTTACAAGTGTAACAGGTGTTTCAGGATCAGGGAAAAGCAGTCTAATAAATGAAATTTTGTACAAAAAATTGGCAGGTAAGTTAAATAGAAGTAAAGTAAAAGCAGGAAAACATAAAGAAATTAAAGGCATTGAGTATTTGGATAAAGTGATAAATATTGATCAATCGCCAATTGGAAGAACTCCAAGATCAAATCCTGCAACATACACAGGAGTTTTTGATTTTATTAGAGAAGTTTTTTCAAATACTTCAGAGGCAAAAACAAGAGGATATAAGCAGGGAAGATTTAGTTTTAATGTAAAAGGTGGAAGATGTGAATCTTGTAGAGGTGATGGCATAATAAAAATAGAGATGCATTTTTTACCTGATATTTATGTTACTTGTGAGATATGTAAGGGTAAGAGATATAATAGAGAAACATTAGAAGTTAAATATAAGGGGAAAAATATTTCAGATGTATTAAATATGACTATTGAGGATGCAGTAGAATTTTTTGAAAATATTCCGAAAATAAAAAGAAAATTTCAAACACTAAATGAAGTAGGTCTAGGATATATTAAATTGGGACAACCATCAACAACATTGTCAGGTGGCGAAGCACAGCGTATAAAATTAGCTACTGAATTATCGAAAAAGAGTACAGGGAAAACATTATATATATTAGATGAACCTACAACAGGTCTCCACATAGCAGATGTTCATAAACTAATTGATATATTACACAGGTTAGCAGATGGTGGAAATTCGGTATTGGTAATTGAACATAATTTAGATGTTATTAAAACATCTGATTATATAATAGATATAGGACCAGAAGGTGGAAATCAAGGAGGCTTTATTGTTGCAACAGGAAAACCTGAAGAAATTGTGAGAAATGAAAATTCCTATACTGCTGACTTTTTAAAAAAGGTATTAGAGTGAAGTTATCTTAAGTCAATAGGAGAAGTTTATTATTTATTTAAGTTTTTATAGTAATTTATAGTAATTTGAAACAATAAGTAATATTATATATTAGACTTAGTAAATGGTTATATGTTATACTAAAGGTGATTATTAAAAATCAAAATTATTGCTGATTTGTTAAGGAGAGCCTAATGAAGAATTTGTTTTTTGGGATATCCCTAAGTAAGATTGGAGTGGAACTTAATGGTAATGTGTTCAGTTTGTAAAGAAAATGTTGCAGTAGTATTTATTGCTAAATTAATTGAAGGTAAGCAAAAACAAGAAGGTTTATGTTTATCTTGTGCAAAAAAGCAAGGTATACAACCAATAAATCAGCTGTTGGAACAAACAGGTATCTCTGATGATGATATTGAAGGTTTGAATAAGCAGGTTGGAGATTTGTTTGAAAATATGGACTTTAGTAAAAGCGAAAACAAGGATAACCAAAATGATACAAATCCATTTTTTAGTTTCATAAACAAAGCTTTTTCTAAAAATGAAGATGAGAACGATGATAAAGATAAAGAAGATGAAAAACCTGACAAGAGTTCTCATAAGAATAATGATTCTGATATTAAAAAAACTACCAGAGTTAAGACTCAAGATAAACGAAATATTAAGAAAAGAAAATATTTAGATACATATGGTACAAATTTGATAGATTCAGCTATATCTGGAAAAATTGATAGAGTCATAGGTAGAAAAAATGAAATAAACAGAGTTATACAGATTTTAAACAGAAGAACCAAAAATAACCCTGTTTTGCTTGGCGAACCAGGAGTTGGTAAGACTGCAATTGCTGAAGGCTTGGCAGTTAGAGTTGCAGAGAAAGAAGTACCCAGTAAGTTGTTTAATGTTGAGATTTATCAACTTGACTTGACTAGTCTTGTTGCAGGAACTCAATTTAGAGGACAATTTGAAAGTAGAATGAAGGGTGTTATAGAGGAAGCTAAGAATATAGGAAATGTTATTTTGGTAATTGATGAATTGCAAAATATAATGGGTGCTGGTGAAGCAGAAGGTGCAATGAATGCTGCAAATATTTTAAAACCTGCTTTAGCTAGGGGAGAAGTTCAAATTTTGGGTGCAACAACAATAACTGAATATAGAAAATATATTGAAAAAGATTCAGCTCTTGAAAGAAGATTTCAACCTGTTATGGTTGATGAACCTTCAACAGAAGAAACTTTTGAGATTTTAAAGGGAATAAGAGATTATTATCAAGATTTTCATAAAGTTTTAATACCAGATAAAGTTCTAAGGACCACAATTGATTTTTCAGAAAGATATATTGCAGATAGATTTTTACCTGATAAAGCTATAGATATTATAGATGAAGCAGGTTCGAAAGCTAATTTAAATAATGAAGCTTTAATAGAATTGGAAAAAGTACGTGATTCATACAAGAAAGTTCAAAGAGAAAAAGAAAATGCAATTTCTGCAGATTCTATTGAGGATTATCAAAAAGCTGCTGACCTTAAAGTTAGAGAATGTAATTTAGTTAAAGAAATTACTAGATTGGAAAAACAATATAAAGATTTATCTTTGACTATAGATGATATAGCTGATATTGTTGAGCAGTGGACTAAAATTCCTGTTCAGAGGTTAACAGAAGTAGAAACAAGCAAACTTTTAAATCTTGAAAAAAGGCTGCATAAGAGAATTATTGGTCAGAATGAAGCAGTGATTTCTATTTCAAAATCCATTAGGAGAAGTAGGTCAGGCTTTAAAAGGAGAAAGAAACCAGGTTCATTTATTTTTATTGGACCTACAGGAGTTGGTAAAACTGAATTGGTAAAAGCTTTAGCTTCAGAATTATTTGGGAGTGAGGAGTCTTTAATAAGGCTTGATATGTCTGAATATATGGAGAAACATACAGTTTCTAAATTGATAGGAGCACCACCTGGATATGTAGGCTATGATGAAGCTGGACAGTTAACTGAAAAAGTAAGGAGAAAGCCTTATTCAATTATATTAATGGATGAAATTGAAAAAGCACATATTGATGTATTTAATATGTTACTACAGGTTTTGGAAGATGGTAGATTAACAGATAGTCATGGTAGGATGGTTAATTTTGAGAATACTATATTTATATTGACATCTAATGCTGGAACAAGTTTTAAGAAAAGTGGAATAGGTTTTAATAATGAAAATTATGAGAGCTTAAAAAGTCATATAAATAATGTTTTAAAACAGACATTTAGACCAGAGTTTTTAAATAGAATAGATGAGACAATTGTCTTTACAGAATTAAGTAAAAAAGAATTAAATATGATTGTTGATTTAATGTTGAAAGAAGTAATCGATGAAGGTAAATCAAAGGAAATGACAATTACAATATCAAAAAAAATGAAGGAATTTATTTTAAAAGATGGATATGATATTAAATATGGTGCAAGACCTTTGAGAAGATCAATTCAAAAACATGTTGAAGATTTATTGTCAGAAGAATATATAAAAAATAATCTTAAACCAAAATCTAAAATATGTGTAGATTATAAAGATAGTAAAGTAGTTATTGAGATAGAATAATTTATGAATATTAAACTGTTTTTTCAATAGAAAATTTATTAAATTGGCTAATAATTATGATTATTAGTCAATTTTTATATGTATCTTATAATTAATAAGGTATACTCAAAAAATAAACTCTAATTTTTGAGTATGAATTTGTAAGATTTAAGCTACTTTAGATAAAAAGAATTTGGTATCATATTCCAGGTTATCCTAAATGAAATAACACCAAGAGTTATTATATGAATTTGCTAGAATACATAATATAACTATAGTATAATGAGAAAAGATGCTGTATAATAT
>JBDMZA010000079.1:0-7214 GCA_039770155.1 Clostridiales bacterium | reverse complement strand
TCATAATGGTAATGAGTTTTAACTCGATACCAGTCTTTGAAATTTTCTAATATTTCTACTTTCATTCCATAAAATACTTCATCTTCTAATGTGCTGTTAAATTCATATTTTGACATAATTGAACCTATATTTTTAGAAACGAGTGCGTAAGACATTTTGCCTCCTTAAATATTTTTATTTGAAAATGTATTTATGGATATATATACTTCAAAACATTATCATAATCAAATGAATAAATCAAATTGGATATATTCTCAACAATAATCTTAAGATTATTGTTATATTCCTCAAATTTTTCTTTACAATCTATTTTTTTATAATATTTTGCCGCACAAACATAAAGATGAAATTGTAAGGGATGAAACTTATTAATATTAGGATTTTCAGCATTTATTTTTAAACATTCATTTAATTTTCTTTCAAAATAATTTAATTTGCCTGCTTCAAGTAATGTATTTAAATACAAAGCTGTAATATTTATAGTATAAGGGTGCTTAGCACCGATACATTTTTTTCGTATTTCTATTGCATTTGTAAAAAATTTAATTGATGATTCAAAATTATCTGTGAAGGATTCTAATCTAGCTTTTGTCCTCAAACTATTTGAATAGATAAGATGTTTTTTTCCAACTTTACTTTCTCTTATCTTAAGTCCCAAATCAATATAATAACAACTCTGTTCATAGTCAGACATAATCATAAGCAATGTACCATAATTATTAGAAAATTTGGCGTATTCTAGACTATCAAGACCATATTTGATTTTGCCAAAATTTAATAGTTTTTTATTTAAATCAAATGCTTTATCTACTTCACCTATATTGGTGTATAATTCGCATATATTAAACATGTTCTCTAAGTATTCTGAACTTTCCCATATATTTGTTGATTTAATGGTTATAATTTTTTCGAATATTTTTTTTGATTCTAAATGTTTTTCTAAAGAAACCAATAAGTCGCCCTTGCTATCTAATATTGCAGCATAATTATTTAACGTTTTAGCATGATGTAGACTGTCCTTTTCGTCCATAAGTCTATATTCTAAAGCTATGTTAATATAATCTGTTGATTCATTATAACTTCCAAACCGATTTTTTACTAAGGCATACAATTCTAAAGCATCTGCAATTATTCTGTTATTTACATAATTTGAGTATATATTTGTCAAACTATCTTTTTTAAAGGAAAATCCTTTTATATGTAAAAGAGAAGCAATATTTGATTGAAGATAGTTTTGAGATGATAGTGTTTTTTCATCAAATAATACTGAACTTAGTTTGTAGTCATCACAGTACATGTCTTTTAGATAGTTCAGTATTTCGTGATCGAGAATTTTAAAGCTAAATACGGAAAAATCTTCTTTGTTTATCCGATTAATCAAGCCTTTGCATGCAAAATATTCTAAAAATGATTGATGATAGAATGATACAGAATCAGGGAAGATAAATATTTTTTGTTGAATAAAGCCATTTGACAATACTTCATGGTAAGCTGCTTTTTGTTCAACTCTAGAATAACCACATTCCCTAAAAACATTCATTAATACACGCTGTGATTCTTCTAAGCCGCAAAAGACAGAATTTTTTACAAAATATATATAATAGGCAATTTCACTAAGAGCTTCTATTTTATCGCAAAGAGGATATGTATTATTTTTACCAGATTCCCAGTAGTTTAAAATGTGTTCAATAAATCCCTGAAATAGGTTTCCTAAATTATTTGGTAGTTCACCAGAATACCTTAATACTCCAGTTAGCATAATTAATAAAAGTGGGGTAGTTATAATTTCTCTTAATTCAGAACTTAAATTATTATAAATATCTAGACCTTTTTCTTGAAATTCAATATCCAAAAATTCAATTATTTCTTGCTTAGAAATTGGCATTATAGTGTAAGAGTCATATTCAGCTAATTGACCTTTATAATTGTTAGAACGACAGGTTATTATTATTTTTTGTTTTGTTAGCTGAATAGGCTGATTATGTAAGTATTGATAAAATTTGCTGTTTGTAGTTGGTAATTCATTAAGTCCATCAAATAAGATCAGGTAGTTACCTTTGCTAAGTTCTTCGAGACTTTGACCTGTACTTTCATAAATAAATTCTTCTATGGGTTGCTCATTGTAATGATTAAGCTCAATGTATAGTGGTAGAAGAGTTCCATTATCTAAACATTCAAGTGCAATTTTAAGAAGAGCTGTTGTCTTGCCAGCACCTGGACTTCCAAGTAATAAAACTCTGTCGTCAATTGAAAAGATATCTTCAATGTCTATATAATCATTTTCGGAAATTACATTTTCTTTTACACCAAAATTACTAAGTTTAAAAGGAAGTTCTTTTACTTGAAGATCTAAATATTTACCATACCAGTCTGAAGTAACTATTCGTTTTCTTAATGTTCTTTTGTAGTCGTTTATCTTGTTATTGTAATTATTTAGATAATTATTTGTTTTGAGGCTTATAGAATCTGTATTTTCAATTGTTTTGTCTTTTATTGACACATATATTTGCTCTGATTTTGGATTAGAATACATGATTAAACATTTTATAAACTGCATATAATTTTCGTTTTCTTTGAAAAATATTAAATCGCTTATTAGAGTTTCTGCATCATCTACACAATTACTAAAATTATTGTTTATTTTATTGATTATTTTTGTATGAAAATATTCAATCATATCTTTTTTATAAAGATTATCTTTTGGAATTAGTCCACCATCAGATAGCTTATTATATATATCATCGGTTATTTGTTCTTCTGTAAATTTATTACCCCAAATGTCTGGCATATGCTTTTTAGCTTTATATGTTGCGTAGTTCCAGGTTAATCCTCCACCAAAAAGGCTGCCTATACTGGATTGTGAAGGTAGCCGGTGTCTCCATTTTCCGTTCTTTTTTAAATGTTTGTAATATTTTAGGAACATACTGAAAAGATCAAAAATACTATCTAATGGTTTTATTTGTTTTTGTATGATTATTAACACTTCCATTCAGTAAAATATAGGGAATTATGAGTTTGCTTAGGAGAGTCTAAAAAATAATACCGAATTCTTTTCGTCTGAAGTTCGCTTAAATCGCGCGAATTCATACTCGAGAATTAGAGTTTATTTTTTGGCTATCCCTTAATAGTATATTAATTATATCAAAATATGTAATGTTTTATATATATTTTGGTAATATAATTTATTATTATGTGAAGTTGTAAATGAAAGATGTTTAATATAAAATATTTAATGATAAATAAAGGAAAAAGCGTGATTTGGATTAATAACTATAAAAAAGGCTTGTGGATAAATAGGATGAATTTGTTAATATGAAAACTATATAATCAATTGCTTCTGGAGGAACTTATGGCAAAAAAATTTAAAAACCCATATGAAAAGTCTAATATACAATCAATAAGGAGTTTTACGGATAGGACCAACTATATAAAAGCATTTTGGGATAACATTGAAGAGCAAAGTGATGAAGATGTAAAAATTTTAACATTTTATGGTGTTGGAGGAATTGGTAAAACAAGTCTGATAAATGAACTTAGAAGGCAATTAAATGAGATTAAGGATTTAGTAATTATTCATATTGATTTGGATAGTATAAATAATGCAAAAAATAAAGAAAATATTCTAATACACATAATGGATCAATTGAAAGTATCATATAAAATTAAATTTCCAATTTTTGATTATGCTCTAATGACACATTTGAAAATGAGTAATCCAATGATAAAGCATAATACAGATGAAATGCCATATATTGAAGAGAGTGAGTTTTTATCTGAAGTACTTGGTACTCTTGGAGATATTCCGATTGTTGGCTTAATTCCCTCAATTTTAAAGTTGGGATTGAGAGGAAAGCAGATAATAGATAAGTGGTCATTGAATTCTAAAAAAGATATTATTGATGATATCAATGGAAGTTCAGTAATTGAACTACAGAAAAAATTGCCAAAATATTTAGCATGTGATATTTATGATTATTTGATTAAGAAAAATTTGCGAGCGGTTGTTTTTATTGATACTTATGAGTTAGCTTTAGAAGAAAACCGGCTTAAAGCAGTTGGCTATTTGGGAGAAGAATGGCTAAATGGAGATGATGGACTAATTGTTAATTTACCTAAAACTTTTTGGGTAATCGGTTCACGGGAAAAATTAAGATGGGATGATTATGATAGTGACTGGAAAGAAAGTCTAGAACAATATTTGATTGGCAACCTTGATAAATTAGATACTATAAGATTTTTGAATACCTGTGAAATAAATGATGATAAGCTATGCAGTCAAATATATATAAAAACAAGTGGCCATCCTTTTTACCTGGATCTTCTGGTTGATATGGTTAAAAAAGGGGAAAATGCGGATATAATTAATAGATCTATCCATACGCCAGTAGAATTAATTGAAAGATTTTTAAGATATTTGTATATAAGTGAAAAAGAGCTTCTTAGTGTATTGGCAAATGCAAATATGTGGAATCGAAAGTTATATGCTCATATTTGTAAAGAGTACCTTTCAAGCAATATAAATATCACTTTTGATAATTTGATAAAATATTCTTTTGTTAAGAAAGATGATGAGAGAAACTATGAATTACATTTGATTATGAAGCAATGTTTATTATCTGAGCAAAGTGAAGATGAAGTTATTTCAATAAATAAATTCTTGTTTGATTATTACTCAACTAAGGAAATAAATTTTAATTTTGCTTTTAAATGTGGTTTACAGGTAAGTAAAATTACTGGTGAAATTGATGTGCTAATTAACTGGTTTATAAAAAATATTTCTAAGCAAATGTTTGATTTGAATGTTAAAGATATTTATGAATTAGCCGAGTATTTAGCTGTAATGAATAAAGTAAATCCAACAACTAATTCAAAGATTATTGATCAAGTTAGACAAGTGGAAAACATTTATATAGTGTTAAATATAGGAATGTCTTTTTATTTCATTGCTAATTATAAAGCTGCAAATATGTGTATTAATGTTTATAACGAAAAATTCGTGAATGATGAGCAAAAATTAAAAGTTGTTTCAGATATTTTAGAGTTAAAAGCTTTGATAAAAAATAAACTGGGTGATTATAATGAATCAATTGAATTTATAAAAAAAGCACTGGAAAATAGGATTTTAAATGAGAAAGACAGTATAGAACATGCAAGGACATTAAATAATTTTGCAGCTATATTAGATAGTAATGGAGAGTTATTAGTTGCTTTAGAAAAGCATTTAGAAGCAAAAGAAATTTTTGAAAGCAATGAAAATATGGAAATGATTCAAACGAAGGAACATTCTGAATATATAAATAATTTGTTCAATATTTGTGAATTATACACTAATATAGGAAAAGTTGAAGAAGCAATGACAATAAACCATGAGTTATTGATACTAGGAGAAAATAAATATGGGTCAGGTAGTTTAGAATATGCAAAGTATGTAAATAACATGGGTACATTGTATATGGTAAAAAAAGAGTATGGGGAAGCAAGGCATTATATAAGTATTGGATTGAATATTAGGGAAAGTAAAGTTGGAAAAGAACATTTACTCTATTCAAATAGCCTTAGAACTTTAGCTAAACTTGAAGCTTATGAAGGAAATAGTGATTTAGCAATTGAATTATTTAAAATGGCAATAGAGATCAGAAAAAGACACTTAGGAGATTTTCATCCATATACAATTAATATTATTGCCCTGTATTTAAATATTTTGATAGATTTAGAAAAATTAGATGATGTTGAAGACCTACTGTTAGAATGTATAAGAAACAATGATGAGAATTCTAATATTACAAAAACAAATCCAATTCAATTTCATTTGTATGTTAGTGCAGCAAAATATTATAATAAAATTGGTAATCAAAATATTTTTACTGAGTACAATAATTATTTAAAAATAATTATAGAAAATATATCTAGTTTAAATTATTCATTTGATTACGAAAATGTTTTAAAATATATTTATCCATAGATTTACTAGATTAATGAAATTTTATAAGGAGCATTTATATGAATAGTGAATATTTAATAATTGATTGTCCAAAGAATTTTGATAACAGAGCAGATGAAATAAAGAGAAGTATTGAAGTATACTTAAGATCTAATGTAATACGAAATTTAGTAAAATTATTTAATGAAGATGTTCCCCAAAATCGAAGTCTAATTGAATTGTCTAAATGGTTGGTTGATTTTAGTGAAGTCTGGGATTTTAGAAAAAAGCAAAAATCAGCATTAGATAAAAAAACTGGAGAATTTGCCAGATGGCTAGTTAATGATGATACTTCATGGTCAGACGAAAAAAGGAATTTGATTTTAGAATCAGCAAGGATAATGGGATTAATTGATGAGGTTAAACCTAAAGAAGATGAGTATGATTATTTTTTAGTATTAGGTGGAGCACGATATACTTGTCATATGAGACCTAAACTTGCAGCAGAGTTTATATACAATCAGGGATTTATGCCTAAAAAAGTAGTTTTGCTTGCTACATCAAGACCTGTATCTGATTCTGAAAGAATTGCGACAGATACTTATGCTCCAGAAGCGGAAACTGAGTTTGATCTGATTTTAGCTGGTGCAAGGAAAGTTTTTGAATTGGGAAATTTATATAAAAATGATAAATATGATGATGCTAATAAGAATAAATCATGGAATACTATTGAGTATTCCCAAAATGGTAATACACCAGAAGTATTAGCCATTTCTGCACCATCATCAGATCCAGAACAAAGAAGAGCTAATTCAGCAGATACATATGAATTTTTCTTAAACAATTATAAAGTTGATAAAGGATCGAAAATCCTATTATTGACAAGTCAAATTTATGTACCATATCAACATATGGAAGCCATTAGGACAATAGCTTTTAAATATGATGTTTATGTTGAAACTGTTGGGATTCCGCCAAGATGGACTGGGGTTTTGCCAGGAATGAGAAATCCGGTTCACTATTTACAAGAGATTCGAGCAACATTGGTATCAATTGATAGATTTTTAAAAGAGTATAAGTTTTAATTTTTAAGTAAGAGTTAAATATATTGATAAGTATCTTAAACAAGTATGTATAATCAATTTTTGATTTTGTAAAGATATAATTTATTTGAATCAGTTCAAAATGTGTGAATGAAGCTAAATCAATATTTATGTAAAGATAGTATTAGTACCTGGTATTAATACCATGAGAGGTAAGTTAAGAAAATTATTTGTGTAAATCATAAGTGTAT
>JBDMZA010000078.1:0-3064 GCA_039770155.1 Clostridiales bacterium | reverse complement strand
GGATCTCTTATACTTGAATCAATATTAAAATTATTTTATATAAATATCACATTAAAAGATAAACATGAAACTATTTTTATTAAAAAAAATAAAATTACTCTTGGAGAAATTTTTGCATGTAGAGAATTTAATAACAAATATTTCAATAGAGATATAACTAGAACTAATTATCAAACTAATGATTTAAATGATATTATCAATGATAATAACTTCAATCAATTTGAAATAGAAAATTCATTTACAATAACAACAAAAATCAGAAACACTGTTTCCCATAGTTTGAATTGGAATAGTCAATTTATTGATTATTTTGATATTTTTCACAAACATATAATCAACTCAATATTTTATGTAATAAAAGAACAATATTAAATATAATATTTAAACCAATTGATTACATTATATCTACTGGAAAATCGAAAGTTGGGTTATAATAATTGCTTAAAAACAAAGTTTATCAACAGTTTCAAGATACATCAATAAATATTAGTCTAAAAAACTATAAGAGCCTTAATTTCTTGATTTTTTTGCTAAACTAAAATCTATAGGAGTAAGTGCATTATCAGAATGAAATAATCCATTAATTTTTATAGGATATAATATATTCCATTCTGAGATTTGAAAAACTTTATATAACTGTCCATCTTGTTTTTTGCTTTCTAAAAATTTACCATCATATATAAATACATTACCATATGAATCATTAATGTCCACACCTATTTCTGTATTTCCTTCTAGAATTATCATTTCTTTTGGCATCATTTTGGTATTATTTCTATAATCATTCAAAATTTTATTATTTATTCCAATAACTCCCCAGGTTGGTCCTGTTACTGTTGTATTAATGCAAAACAATCTATTTTCATCACCAGTAATATCTAATTTATCTACATATTCTATATCAATATGTAATGCTTTTTTTAATGGATACTTTATATATATTACAATCCCTATAATTATGATAAATATAAAAGCAATACCTATTTTGTAAAATATATTCAAATAAATCAACTCCTTTTAATCACTATTTATTTTTATTAAAAATATTCCATTTTATACCATCAGAAGCCTTTGGATAATTTTTACATCCAGTATTATCATATCCATATCCAAGATTTCTTCTTATTCGATCTTTTGTTTCCCACCACCATCCACGATCTTTATTTATATCATAATAATCTGTTGTTCCATCTACTACAGCTTTAGCAGATCCACCAGTCTGATCAACCCATTCTTGTGCAAAACTCGTTCCATTTGAATCGGTTCCAGTATTACATGAATAAAAATGGGTGAAAACATTACTGGTAAAAGCATTACTTGATAATTGAGATTCCTTAATGTTATTAATAGTAATATTTAAATTATCATTTGTATGATATCCAAGAGCTAATGTTCCAGGTAATCCATGAGAAAAAACAGATATATTTTTAATTTTTACATTACCTCTATTTTGTCCATTATTAATATAATTTATTAATTCACCTCTATCATTAATATAACCATAATTAACTCCAAGATCATCAGCGATTCCTTTCATTCTTCCTAAATCATGCCCATTACTACCCACTATCCAAGTAATATTTTTTTTACCTTGTGCTTTCAACTCCTTTATTTGCTTAATTGATGCTTCAACAAATTGTCTTTCAGAATAACCGTCAGGAGTATAACTTCCTGTTATAACTATCGACTCAATCTGCTGATATTCACCACATTTATTAAAAATCTTTTGAAACCTTCCAACATCATGATCTGGAGATGGTGCAGGAGATGGTTTTATTATTGGTGTTTGAACTACTCCTTTATAGCTATCCTCACTGATAAATCTTCTAATTTCAGGCATGTAATACCTTGACTGTGCGTAAAGTAAACCTGTTCCATCATTTTGATAGCCCGTATAGCCAAATAAATCATTACCTTTAGAAATACCGAATATATCAAATGATTGTTCTACAAAATTAATATCTATAAATTTTTTACTGGACTATCAAATTCATCTTTTCTATAGAAAATATTTTCATTTTTGCAATTAGAAAAAATTGGCAAAATACCATTTCCATAAATAAACTTTGTATTACCAAATTGTAATACACAATTATAAATATTTGTAATATCTCAAGCAGCGTCACTATTATCAACTTTTATACGTATATTAAAACCATCATAAACAAAATTTTTGTTTTTACCATCATTGCTAATAAAATTACTCAATTTATTAGTTTCATCAAATTCTAATTCGGCAAGAATATTATCCCCACTATAAGCTTTCATAAGATTTCCACGTTTATCATATTGAAAATCAATACCATGATGTAAAAATTCATTATTTCCAAGAAGATTAGTCCTTTTACCAGAAATATTTATAAGATGTTCATTATTATCATAGTTGTATTCAGTAATATCAGTTGTATTTTGTTCCATCCAATCTTCAACCCTAAACCTATTTCCTACTGTGTCATAAAAATATTTTATGATATTGTTATTATCCTTTACTTCTTCAATTAGTTGGTTCATATTATCATATTTGCATTGGAATTTTTCACCATTAATTATTGAACTAATTCTATTTCCAACTTTATCGTAAGCAAATTCTCTTTTATCTATAGTTTCATTGCCATTTACACTTTGCATTCCTTTAAGTTTATTTATTGAAGTATATGAATAATCTATATTTATATTACCTGGTAATATTTGTTTTTTGATTCTACCTAAAATATCATAGTCATATTTAGATGTTTCATCCATTCCACTAACTTCTACAATTCTTCCTAATTCATCATATTTATAGTCTACCCTTTCACCATCCGGATATATAACATATTCCCTCTCATTGGCTCCATTCCATCCATATTGTAGAATCCTATCTTTATAATCTTTCAATTTTTTAATTCTGCCGAGGGAGTCAAGTTCAAAACTATTTTCGCCAAGCCAATCTTTCATTGAAATCATATGGTTTAAATCATCATATTCAAAGTTTACTTGCTTTTTATCTGAATATTTTATTCTTGATAGATTATTTAACATATCATATTCAAATGTTGTATTAAAACCATCCCTATCAGTCTTG
>JBDMZA010000077.1:0-6179 GCA_039770155.1 Clostridiales bacterium | reverse complement strand
CCAAAAAATAAACTCTAATTCTCGAGTATGAATTCGCATGATTTAAGCGAACTTCAGACGAAAAGAATTTGGTATTATTTTTTAGGTTCTCCTAAAAATATTATCGGATATATTCTGTTAATAAATAAAGTTAACAATTTTTTTAGTTATCTTGGTAAAACTATTTTCCGATAATTTATTTGCAAATAGCAATAATTAAGAAAATAATCATTTGTCTTTTTTAAATAAAATTGATTTTATGAACTTAAAAGTTCATAAGTATTAATTATTAGATTTTAATAAGATTAAATTGAGAAGAATAATAATCACTTTATACAATTTAATTAAAGAAAATAATAATTATGAATTTTACCTAAAATTGTATACTCATTTTATATGTTTATCTATGAGGTGAATGTGAACTCTTAATAACATTATAGCATCAAATAACTTTTATATAAAGTGTATTTAATAAAGATAGGTATATTTGATGAAAAAAATGTAGAAAAATCGCAAAATACGATTCTAATATAAGAAATATGGAATAAAATATAAAATTATATCATTATGTTGCTTATGTATATTTTATTTGATAAATTATTTATATAGAATCTAATTGCAATGGAATAAGTAAATAATTGCTATAAAATACAGAAGCTTTTTATACATAACTATTAGCAGTTGTTATATTCCTAAAGTACATTTCTTTTAATAAGGCATAATTAAAAACTTCATAAGACAATTTTTTTCTGAAAAATCAATGTTTTAACGAATTTTCAAAAAAAGTTGACTAGTTTATCTTGATTATGTCTAATAAAAATAGCAGGGGGTTGTCTAATTTATGAAAAAACTTATATTTAAAACATTTCTTATAGCATTATGTATAGTAATGCTAATCGCTGCAGTATCATGTGACAATAATTCGACAAAAAAAGAAAGTACTAAGGATGGTACAAAGAATTCTGATAGTAAATCAGATGAAGATATTAAAAATAGTGAAAAAAAAGAAAGTTTAGCAGGATCCTTTGAGAATGATGATAAAAAAAGAGTTAAAGCTAAAGGATTGTATTTAACTGCCACATCAGCAGGATCAAGATTGGATCATTACATTGAACTTGCTAATAAGACAGAAATAAATAGCTATATAATTGATTTTAAAGATGATGATGGTTATGTGTGTTTTGATTCAAAAAATGAAACTGCAAAAGAAGTAAAAGCTGTTGATGTAAGATATGATCCTAAAAAAGTAGTTAAAGAATTACAGAAAAATGATATATATGCAATAGCAAGAATTGTATGTTTTAAAGATCCTATATTAGCAGGGGTAAAAACAGATCAAGCAATACATAATTTAGATGGAAGTCTATTTATACATAATAATATGGCATGGCTAAATCCTTACAATAATGATAATTGGGAATATAATTTAGATTTAGCTAAAGAAGCTATTGAATATGGATTTGATGAAGTGCAATTTGATTATGTTAGATTTCCAGATGGTAAAAAAAGCAATATGGATTTTGCTAAAACAAATGATAATGAAATGCATGAGCAGATTGAGGCTTTTTTAGCCAAAGCAAGAAAGGAATTACCTAAAGAAATTTTATCAGCTGATATATTTGCAATAACACTTGAATCTCCTGAAGACAATGAACAAATTGGTCAGTATTATGAAAAAGTAGGCGAAAATATGGATTATTTATGTCCTATGGCTTATCCATCACATTATGCTTTGGGGCAGATAATAAATGGAGTAGAATTCCCAAAACCAGATAAAGATCCAGGTGGAGTTGTAAAACAAACATTGTTAAAAGGCAAAAGTAGATTAGAAAAAGTTAAAGATCATAAACCAATTTTAAGAACATACATACAAGATTTTACAGCTTCATGGATTGGAGAAGGAAATTATCAAGAATATGGGGCAACTCAAGTTAGAGAACAAATAGAAGGTGTTTATGCAGCTGGTTACGAAGAATGGATTTGCTGGGATCCTATGAATACTTATAGTGAGGATGCATTTAAAAAAGAATAGTTTTACTTAAAAATAGAGACTTCACATTTTAATATGTGAAGTCTCTTAGGGATAGGTAAAAAATAAATCCACATTCTCGAAAATGAATTTGTATATTTTAAAGGAATTTCAAGCGAAAATAGTTGGATATTATTTTTTAGTTTACCCTTATTTTTTGCTTTTTTATTATAAGAAAAAAGCAATTCCTATAAAGTGAGTTAATGCACCAATAAATACAAAAATATGCCAAATCATATGATGATATTTGAAGCCTCTTAAGGCATAAAATACTGATCCTAAAGTGTATGATACCCCACCTGAAAATATTAACCAAAACAATGGTGGATTAGCGTTTTTTATTAATAAAGGCATGAAAATTATTATTGTCCATCCCATAATAAGATAAATTAATAAGGATATTTTAGGCATGGATTTTTTTGAAATAGATTTATACAATACTCCAAAAATAACCATATTCCACTGTATTAATAAAATAATAATTGCAGATATACCACCGATTATAGATATTGCAATAGGTGTATATGTCCCTGCAATTGCAACATATATAAAAATATGATCTAATATTTTAAAGATATCTTTATGTTTAGTTTCAGGTGCCATTGAATGATATAATGCTGAAAACAAAAACATAGAAAATATTGATAAGCAAAATATAACAACACCCAAAGTATCAACTATTGAATTATTCTTCTCATAAATAGAAATTGTTGCAATTGGTAATGCGATTAAAATAGCTAATGCAGAAACACCATGTGTTACAGTGTTTGCAACCTCTTCTCCAAATGATAGACTGGAATTTTTTTTTGACATATGCTACCACCTCAATTTTATAATCATTCCTAAGGCCGAATCAAAAAATAAATTAGTGAACTTTTTTAAAAAATCCGTTAAAGCATTGGCATTTTCAGAAAAAAGTTGTCTTATGAAATTTTTGATTATGCCTAATAAGAATATTGGATAATTTAAAGTTATTTATTTCTATATTATATAATATGAAATATTATCATAATATTGTTTTTTTATAAAGTAAATAAGGAATAGATTAAAAATAAATTAGATTATTAGATTGATAAATTTCAGTGGTTTAGGAAATTTGCAGAGAAAAGAATTCTAATTTTTAAATGTTCCAAGAGACAGCCAAAAATAAATCTACATTTTAAAATAATGACAAAACAAAAATAAAATAGGTAAAGAATTTTTAACACTAAATTCTTTACCTATTTTCCTAAGGGATATCCAAAAAACAAACTCTAATTCTCGAGTATGAATTCTCACGACTTACGCGAAGTTCAGATGAAAAGAATTGGGGATTATTCCTTAATTTATTATTGTGGATAGTCTTTGTAATAATCTAAATTTATTGTAACTTCAATGGGGTCATCTTCATATTTGGAACTAGTGAAATAAGACGAATGATATTTATCAAGTGATTCAAGCTCAATACTTTCATAAGAATCATTTTTTGCAGCTTGTATAGATTCATCAATTCTTTTTTGAGTTTCAGTTAAATCAATATCTTCATAGAAAGTTTTTAAAATACCTTTCATTTCATCAGTTAGAGTGATTTTTTCATCATTGTCTTCGTCACATATATCAAGATAAATCACATTGTATGAATATAATTTATCTTTAGAATCATTAAATCCTTGAGAATAGTCAACAGACATAATACTTTGAAATCTATTATCATAATCTTCAATATCTTGTTTAAAAGTTAATTGACTTGTGTTTTTATCTTTTGACTTGTTAAATCCAGTTGGAATTTGTTCCATTGTATATCGCTCATCTAAAAATGAACATATTTTATCAAAATCCTTAAAAAATTTCTTAGTTTCATCTAATTTAAAATCAAATAGTTTATCATCTTTTCCAAAAGCAGCAGTTACTATTTTTTCAGGGTCAAGAGGGTTATCAAAATTTGATAATGAATCCTCAGAGCTATCATCTGTAGATTTATCATCACCTTCCTCGGTATCCTCAGTAGCTTCATCTTTATTAGAATCTTCATTCTTTTTTGTGTTTTCAGCAGAGGGGTCATCATCGTTTGCCCTAGGTTTTGCAGCACACCCAAATAAAAAAACTATTGATAGAATTAAGCTAAATAAAATTATGTATTTTTTAAACATTAATATTACCTCCTTCAGAAACTTATAAGGGATATCAAAAAAATAAATACACACTCTTGAGAATAAATTCATATATTTCAAGCAAACTTCAGGCGAAAAGAATTGGGTATTATTTTTTAGGTTATCCTAAACATTTCCTTTAAATTTTAAAATTTTGTATAATAAATAATCTATTAATTTATAGAATCAAATTTTGATTCCATAAATATAATTAGTATTTACTCTTTATTTCATTTACCAATGATGGAGCATTTTTTATATCTTTAGCAGATTTATTTATAACTCCCCAAGCGTTTATTTCATCTAAATATGAAACAGAATAAAATATACTATATGAATCTTTTGAATATACATAGATATATTCAAATATATCTTCTTCTTTTTCAGTCTTAGACTTTATCTTTGATTCATAATCACAACCAAATTTATCATAACTATAATAATCTTCAACAGCAATATTTTTTAAAGATTTAAACTTAGGAGTTAATACCATGATTTGGTTTAATTTATTTGAAGTATCAAATGCCATTAAGATTAATTCTACATTGTATTGGCTACAAGTTAATATTTTTTTTGAATCATCAAATTTAAACTTAATTTCTTTACTAGTTAACATTTCTTCAATATTTTTTCTCTGTGTACCAAGTTTTAAAAAACATTTTGAACTAGTTTGATCATCAATGTATAGAGCATTAGTTATTTCAGGCTCAATTGTCGAATTTGTATTTTCTTTAATAGAATTACTATCTGTTGATTTGTTATCATTCTCAGTTTTTACAATGTTATTTTCTTTATTATTATTAGTAGTATTATTATTATTGTTTTTTATAAATATGAATAATGTTATAGCTATTGCAAGAATTAATATAATACTAATTGATGAAAAAATAATTATGGCTGTTTTTTTAAATTTATCATTATTAGTTGATTCATTTATATTATTATTAAAAGACTGATCATTTTGGGATATATTATTGTTGCTATTGTGTTGAACATAATTTCCCTGTGTAACATTGCCATTTTGCATATTATTTTGGAATGAATTACTGCTATTTGCAGGTAGAGTCAAAGATTGGTTAATATTTGTAATGTTATTTGAATTGGAGTCTACTGTATCATTTAAGTTATTTAGTTCTGTTGATAATTCATTATTACTTATAGATCTCAAAGCAGTTATAAATTCTATGGGAGTTCTAAATCTTGCTTCAGGTCTGAATGCACAGGCTTTTTGGATTATTCTGCCTAAATCATAACTACAATGTTTTGGTAAAGGAAGTTCATTTCCTTTTAACCTTTTTGAAATTGCAGATTCTACATCATTACTATTTATGGGTTTTTCCAATTCAAGAAATGGTATACGACCATTATTTAATAATTTAAACATAACAATACCAAGAGAGTATAAATCTGCTGATATGTCATATAAATTGCCTGAAAAAACTTCAGGTGCCATATAAATCATAGTTCCAACACGTGTTACAGATTTTGTTGAGTCATATAGTGCTTTTGAAACTCAAAAATATACAATTTATATTTTTAGTAAACATGTTTTTAGTAAAATTTAATGTAGTTATGATATGGAGTATAACAAGATGGAAAATGAAATCATTTATAATTATGTACCATTATGGGGAAGTTGGCAAATTGAAGAACTTTTAGGCAAAGGTTCATTTGGTAGTGTTTATAGAGTATCAAAGGATGTATATGGTGATAAAATATATTCTGTTGTAAAAATTATTTCAATTCCGAATAAAGATCAATATAATAGTGCTATTAGTATTACAGGATCAAGGGATAATGCTACTTTATCAAAATATTTTGAATCTTTAGCTAAAAGTATAGTAAATGAAATAAACTTACTTTACACATTAAAAGGAAGCAGTAATATTATTTCATTTGAAGATCATATGATTGAAAAAAAATCTAATAATCTGGGATGGGACATCCTAATTAGAATGGAACAGGCTACATCACTAACTGAATATCTTAGTACAAATACTCTTCAAAAAAAAGATATTATACAGTTTGGAATTGATATATGT
>JBDMZA010000076.1:0-3792 GCA_039770155.1 Clostridiales bacterium | reverse complement strand
GCCCACTCGTTCTTAAAATTCTATAAAATTTGTTTTGAGTTTAAGTACTATTATACACATTGAATGTCTGTTGGAGAACTTATGAATAACACTATGTCAAGAGGTCTTCTTTCACAAGTCTTCGTATTTGACAAGCTACAGCATGTGATTATTATCTGTAAGGCGAAGGTTTTTTTCTAAATAACCTATATCCTCTATCTGACGACTCATCAGCTATGGTATTATTTGCTTTGCAATTTTTATAATTCTTTTAATAGTATTTCTACTTATTCCTAAAATATCTTATATATCCTCGTGACTTAATAATTCACCTTGATTATATCAACACTATAAATTTATAATATTAAATGGAATTATATTCAAGTTGTAAGTAAGTAATGAAAAATATAATGATGATAATGGAAAATATAATGTACTTTATAATCAATTTTTATTCGGAATTATTATAAAATTGATTTATAAAGTAACTTATATTTTTTAATTTGAAAAGAGGTTTTAACATGAAATATCAAAAGGATATCAAACAACTTTTAAAAAATAAATATGATTGCTTAGAAATAGTTGAAACTGTATTCCCTAAAGAATATAAACATCTTAAAAAAATTTATTTCAAAAATTTAATATTGTGTAATACCGAGTATATTGGAGATGATTGTTTAAGAATTCATGGCTCTTCAATAACAGAAAAATAATTAAACATTGGCTTTTGAAACATATTATTTTTTACGATCTATATAAATTTTAATAAAGTCACTTAATATTTTGGCCGGAACTTTTTTATCTTGTGCTGATTTAGCAACTTCAACATAATCAGGTGAAAGAATTTCACTATCATTATCTTTACTTTTTTCTTCATATTCTGAAACATCAACAATTCCAAAGAGATAATCAGCTGTTGTATTTAGTACTGCTGCTATTTTCTTTACAATTGCAGGAGTAGGAACATTGCTACCATTTGCAACTCTTATAAATTCAGATTTTTCCAATTGAATCTCTTTGGAAACTGCTTCTGCTGTTAAATCTCTTTGAAACATGAGCTCTTTTAATCTTTCAGAAAAAATACTCATTTCTTCTTTTACTTTTTGACCACTTAGACAAATTTCAAAAAGTTCTTTTTCTGGTGATGCTTTTTGCTTATCTTTACCCATAATATAATCAAGTGATACATTAAAAAAATCAGCATACCTAAGTATAGTATTGACATCTGGAAGTCTTCTATTCCCTTCATAATGACTAATAGTAGCTTTGCCTGTGTTGAAAATTTTTGCCAATTCTTCTTGAGTCATTTTTTTTTCTAACCTTAATTCTTTTAATTTGTCACCAAATTGTTTCTGCATAAGTATTCCTCCTATATTTAGATTATATTATATTTGTATAGTTAAAAGAATCAAATCAACATAATGTATACTTATTTTAAAAAACATCTTGACTGTATACTAAAAAGATATTATAATAACAATTGTATACACAATGTATATAAAATAATTGGAGGTGATGTAATGAATCAACATGCCACTCATGAAACAAATCTAAAAATGCTTCGAGTAAAATTCGGAAATACTCAAAAAGATATGTCCGAATTATTAAAACTCTCAAGGATACAATATGCTAAAAAGGAACGTGGTAAAGCTAAATTTTCACTAGATGAAGCTAAAGTTATAGCAAATTACTTTATGTTGCCAATTGAAGATATTTTTTTTAATGATATTCTTAAAAAAATAGAACCTATGTAAAAAAATACTACGTCATACGAAACTCACATTGTAATATTTAAACCAATTTTGGTCAATATTTAAACTTAAGTATTTTATAAATTTATTTAAACATTATTATGTATGTAACAAAATGTATACTTTGTAGATAAATCAACTTAATTTTTTAAAATATTTACAAAATTAATAGTTTCAATTGCCTACTCAAGGCAAAATGTACATTGAAAATTTAATATGACAACAATCCAGTCCAGGGTATACCATTGCGAGAACTCCCCAGCATTGTAGTAGCGGAAATCCCGACATCAAGACGTGAATAATGGTAAGGACGAGCGATGAGGAAACAAATGGATACAGTGGATTGAAAATTATTATTACTATTTGTAAACACAAAATTAATTATTTATTTAGGAGGTGTTATTCTTGAATAAAAAAGTTTACAACAGAGATAGAAGGATAGATTCTGGTAAAATTTATATTTCTGATAAAAAAGTTATATTAGACAAATACCTAATTGAAGGATTACTTGAATGTATTGATGTTGTTGTTAATGTTGAGAATAGAACAGCAAAATTTAATGGTAATTAAGGAGATTTATTATATATGAATGCCATTGATAAAATAAGAGAAAAAAAAGAAATAGTAAGAGGAGTTATTTATGCTAGATTTAGTTCTGATAATCAAAGAAATGAATCAATAGATGCTCAAATTAGAGCAATTAAAGAATATGCTAACAGAAACAATATTGTAATAGTTGGAGAATATGTTGATAAAGCAAAATCAGCAACAACGGATAACAGACCAGAATTTTTAAAAATGATCTCAGATTCAAAACAGGAAATTTTCGACGTTGTTCTTGTTCATAAACTTGATAGATTTGCACGAAACAGACATGATAGTATAGGATACAGAATGGAACTAAAAAGACATAATGTAAGTCTTGTAAGCATATTGGAATATCTTGATGAAGATCGTCCTGAAAGCATCATCCTAGAATCCTTGCTGGAAGCCATGTCCGAGTACTATAGTAAGAATTTATCAAGAGAAGTAATGAAAGGAATGAGAGAGACAGCATTGAAAGGAAAACACACTGGTGGTGCTCCCCCACTTGGATATGATGTTGATCCAGAAACAAAAACTCTAATTATCAATCATAAAGAAGCCCAAATAATTAAAACCGTTTTCAAATTATTTATTGAAGGTAAAGGTTATAAATCTATTGCAAAAAAACTAAATTCCAATAGTTATAAAACAAAAACTGGATCTGAATTCAGTCATGGATCAATAGCTTCCATCCTAAAAAACGAGAAATATTCTGGAATCTATATATTCAATAAATCTTCATCAAAAGATGTTGATGGTAAGAGAAATGGAGCTGTTCATAAAGATAAAAAGGATATAATAAGAATTGATGGAGCAGTTCCAGCCATTATATCAAAAGAAGAATTTAAAATAGTAAAGGAAAAAATAGATTCAAATAAGAGACCAGGACAACCATACAAAGCAAAACAAATTTATCTTTTAAGTGGTAAAATTTTTTGTAATGAATGTGGAAATAATTTTGTTGGTAACAGTCATTATTCAGGTAGGAATAAAAATCTTCATGTGACTTATAGATGTAATTCCAAATCAAGTAAAAGAAACTGTTCCAATAAAGAAATCAGAAGAGAATATATCGAAACATTTGTTCTAGATATGCTATCTAATTATATATTCAATGATAAACTAATTCCCAAATTGATAAAAGCCTATTCAAGATATAAATATTTAAAAAATTCAGAATTATTGGATAAAGAAAAAAATATGAGAAAAAGACTTCATGAAATAAAAAAAGAAATTGATAATCTATTAATTTTAGCTTCTAAGATTTCTGGATCTGAATCTTTAGCTCAAAAACTAACCGATCTCGAAAGTGAAAAAGTAATCTTAGAAGCAAAGGTATCAAAACTGACTACTGAAAATGAATTAAACAAATTGTCAGAGCAGGATTTAGTTTATAGTTTTAACCAAGCAAAAAGTCTTTTAGCTTATGGAAAATTACCTATGACAAAGAAATTAATCGAACTTTATATAGAATGTG
>JBDMZA010000075.1:0-2634 GCA_039770155.1 Clostridiales bacterium | reverse complement strand
TAATATTTGTTTATTTAGTTTATTAAAAACTTATATTTAATATTTTTTCATCAATTCTACGTACAACTGAATTTGTGTATGGAGTAAAATATTTTAACCAAAAACTATATGCAGTCGGGTTGATACTTTCAAAATCAACTCCAAGATAAGTATATCCTTCAGATTTTAGTATAGATATGGAATAGTTTAATAAATTTTGATATAAACCTTTTCCTCTATGTTCTGGAAGGCAAAATGCACCTTTTATATTTTTCATTCCTGGTATTTTAGTTAAAAAATTTTCTCCTGCAGGTGCAATTTTCAAAAAAGCACATATGTTTTCATTACTTTTTGCAACAAAATATCGCACTTTTTCTTTTACAGATGTAATTGCAAAATTTTCTATTGTTTCTTCTTGCCTATTAATAAAAGTAGGACTCATTTTCATATGTTTATTTAACATAATATCCATTGGAAAAACAGATTTAAAATCAGCTTCATTAAATTCTAGAAATTTATAATCATAACAGATTTGACAATCTATTTTTTCCATTAGTCTTATCGCATCAATGCAACGTAAACCAAAACCATATTTAAAAAATTGATGTTGGGATATTTTATCTTGTGAGTATAGACAAATAGCATGACTAGCCGCCCCTGCTTCAACCCATTTTTTTGCTGCATATTGATACATTTTAGCATATATTTTATTTTTGTTATCTTCAATTGTACCATTTGCTTCTATTGGTGAAAAAACACCTTTTACATTGGTTGAACGAAATGCATTTTCAAAATATCCAGCACAACACAAAAAGCCTACTAATTTGTTTTTTTTTACAGCTGCCACTCCTAATTTGTTACCAGCAAAATATGTTAATTCAGGCCATTTAGATATAGAAGGTTAAACAGATACACTTGAAAAATATTCCATTTTCATATAATAAAACTGAAAATAGAGTAATTAATAATGTTAGCATTAAAGTAAATCCATATGAAAAAATAGCTTTAGTAGGTTAATAATGGTTCAGGAAAAACAACGTTAATAAAACTTTTAATGCGTTTGTATGATGTTGATGAAGGAGTTATTGAACTTAATAAAATTAATATAAAAGACTATGAAGTTTCAAAATATCGTAACTATATGGGTTCTGTTTTTCAGGATTATAAGTTATATGCTGCTACAGTTAAGGAAAATGTAATTCTTGATATGTTAGATGTTGAAAACGATGATGATGTTATTGACGCATTGGAACAAAGTGGATTTAAAAATAAGTTAGATGAATTAAAATCAGGACTAGATACTAATTTGACAACAGAATTTGAAAAAGATGGAGTAGATTTATCAGGTGGAGAAGCACAAAAAATAGCAATTGCAAGGTCATTTTACAAAAAATCCAGTTTAATTATTTTAGATGCACCATCATCAGCACTTAACCCTATTGCTGAATATCATCTTAATCAGAAACGAACTAAAAAAGTGTTGATAGAATTAGAAATAAATATACTTGATCTAAGCTGTAACAATTGAAACTTAATAATGGATAGAATAAATTCTTTAGATTCTAATATGAATTGTTTA
This sequence comes from Clostridiales bacterium, assembly GCA_039770155.1. Classification (GTDB taxonomy): domain Bacteria; phylum Bacillota; class Clostridia; order Acetivibrionales; family JBDMZA01; genus JBDMZA01. Next base: position 1,076 of record JBDMZA010000075.1, on the reverse strand, counting down.
GTCGGAATAGATGTTGATGAAAACTTATGTGTAAAAATGCCAGTATAATTATTCATGAAAAGGTAACCTTTTTAATGTAATATTTGAAAAAGTTATAGAAAAATATGCCTGGAGGCTAAAATTATGAAAGAAATTTTAAAATTATATGCAAAATATAATTATGATACTAATAAAAAAATTATAAATTTATTATCAAATTTGTCTGAGGAGGAATTAAAAAAAGAAAGAAATACATATTTTAAAAGTCTGCATAATTTATTTAACCATATTTTAAGGGCTTCATTATATTATCAAAAAGCTATAAATAAAATATCCGATGGTAAATATTTTGATTCATTGATTGAGGCAGAAGAAGTTATAAATAAAACAAAAGATTCTTTTGATGAAGGGAAAGAAATTTTACTAAAACTTGGTGAAAAATTTGAAAATTTTGTAGAGTTAGTTTCAGTAGAGGATTTGGCAATGAGTAAAACTATGAAAATTTATAATGGTAGAACTCTGGATATGACTACAGGAAAATATATAGTTCAACATATTACCCATGAAATACACCATCAGGGACAGATGTCTCAAATTCTTGATGAAATGGGAATTGAGCATGAGTTTGGCAATGTATTTCCCTTTATTCCTGATTCTAAAAATGTATAAATAATATAGTAGTGTTGTAAGTAAATAAGAAAAACTAGATATAAAAATAAATTTAGAAAAACATAGTTGTATATTAATACATTCTTGTGTATAATTATACATGTTTTAATAAGGATGATTAATTAGTCTATATGTGTGAAATTGGAAACATATGAAATTATTTCATATTAGTAATTTTCATAGTTTAGCAATTAACTAAAAAAGATATTGAAAGGAATTTGGAGTAGGTATGAATATAGAATTATCTAAAAATTTGTCATATTGTTTTGGAATACGTCTTGCTATTGATAAGACCATTAAATGTGTAAATAATGCAAAAAGAACTAAAAAAATAGGCGTGTTTCAATAAAAGACTATTTTTCAAATCTGAAAAATTACAAAAAAACTCTCTATAATCATCATTAAGCAAATGAGTAGTTAATAAATGT
>JBDMZA010000074.1:0-5507 GCA_039770155.1 Clostridiales bacterium | reverse complement strand
TATTAATAGATATACATTTATAGAAATACATTTTAAAAGAATTTTATACTGAAATAATTATAGAAGGTGGTACTTATGAAAAAAAAATATTTTCTTACATTAACAATTATTTTTTTAATTTCATTTATACTGGTATTAGCAATAGGTCATATTAATAATATTTCAGGCTTATCAAAAGAATCTGATTTGCTTGATAATAAAACCAAACTAAATGATTCAATTTTATATAATAAATTAACTGAAAATAATCAAATAAATATACTTGTAATTGGTGATAATATTGGAAAATCTTATGGTTCAAGCAGTAAAAAAAATCAATGGGTTAATAAATTCAGTCAATACCTTACAAAAACTTACAAAGCAAATGTAAAAACAAAATATATAACCTCACTTAATTCTACAGCATTTAGTAGTTTAGTAGACTATAGTATAGAAAATACACCTACTAAAACTGATTTAGCAATTATTTGCCTAGGGTCAAATGATATAAATCAATATAGTGCAGAACAGTTTTCAATTTTTTACGAAAATCTTATCCGAAAAATTAAACTTGAAAACCCTAATTCAGAGATTATAACAGTTTTAGAAAATTCATTAGAATATAGTAGCAAAGATTCAGCAAAAATATCTCAATATGTAAATATAATTAAAAATTTAAGTATGCATTACAAAACAATTTTATTAGATGCTATAACAGTATTTAACTCTTCAGATATTGATCCAAAAGAACTTTTAACACAAAATAGTATTTTTCCCAATGATTTAGGTTATTTACAATACTATAATACAATAATTGATTTATTTAAAAATCGCCTACAAGAATTAAAAACAAATAAACTTATATTAAATACATATAACCCTGATTCACAATCTTTTTTCTCAAAAAAAAATACATATAATGATTTTAAACTTATCAAAGAACCTGTTTTTAAAAAAGGTTTTGATGAAATACAAACTAAAGCTTTATCAAAAATACATATTGATGAAGTTCCTGGAAACTATATTGAGTTTGATATAAATAAAAGTAATTTAGTCTCAATTTCCTGTATATCTAATAATAAGGCTGGAATAATAAACATCTATATCAATAATCAATTACTTAAAGAAATTGATTTATACTCTCCTTTAGAATCTAAGAATCATATACTTATAACTGATAACATACAAACAACTAAAACTAAAATAAAAATCGAAATAAGTAAAGATAAAAATCCAGCCTCTGAAGGAACTAAAATTAATATATTAGGTCTTATAAATATTTCAAATAAATAAAATTATACTATAAAATTAAAAACTTCCCGTATTTCTAAATTCTATGGGAGTTTTTTTTGTAGTTTTTTTAAATAAATAAGTAAAATATCTTGGATCATTATATCCTACATTATATGCTATTTCAGATGATCTTTGATTTGTTGTCCGTAATAATTCCATAGCTTTTTGTATTCTTGTTTTAGTTAAATATTCAATAAATGTTTCTTCTGTTTCTTGACTAAATATTGTACTAAAATGGCTAGGACTTACATTTACATGAGCTGAAACTACATTTAAAGATATATCTTCTTCAAAATAATGCTTCTCAATATATTTTTTTGCCATATGAATTATATTTCCATATTTATTTTTAATCTTATTATCTCTAAATTCAAAAACTCTATTTAAAATAATAGTAGAATAACTTCTAAACTTATCAATTGAATCAACGCTTGTTATAAAATCATTCATATCAATAAATTCTGGCAAAACCTTTTTATAATCACCATTTAGTTCATCTAAAAAATTAATTGAATTAATTATTATATCTATCAAAAAATGGTAACTGTATATTTGAAAATTTTCATTTTGAACAACTAATTGTTCTGTATACTTATCTAAAAAATCATTGATATTACTACTTACACCAAATTTTAAAAAACTTAAAATTTTTATTTTTCTCATTTTATCTATTTCATCTTTTGAGTCCATACTTATATTACTTTTAACATCTTTGTATCCAATGATTTTGCTTTTACCTATTACAAATTTATACTTTAAGGCTGATTGTGCCTCATTATGAGACTTTAAAATACCAGAAATACTATCATAAACTGTACCGATTCCAATTGTTAAGATAGAATCTACATTTCTTTCAACTTCATATTTTAATGATTGAGAATAACTATATGCCATATCCTCTATTAAATCATATTCATCAGATTTAAATATTATTACTGTTTGATTATTATCTTTTTTAAAAAATATTGTATCATTATCTGATTCTAAGACACTTGATACAATTGAATCAGCTTTCACATTTTCATTATATTTATAATCCATATCTTCTCTTATTTTGTCATCAAATGTTTTATCCAAAACAACCACTAAATAATATTTTGCTTTTATATCTATATTCATTTTTTTACAATTATCAAATATATCTTTTAAATCAACAGTTCCATACAAAATATCACAGAGAAATTTGCTTTTAATCATAGGCATATTACTATCTAGTTCATTTTTTATTTTCTCAATATTTTCTCTTTCTCTTCTTTCAAACTCAATTTGTTTTTTCATTTTTAATAATATTTTCAAGAGATCATCTGAACCTATAGGCTTTAGCATATACTCTGCTACACCTATACTTATTGCTTCTTTTGCATAATCAAATTCATCATGTCCACTTAATATTATTATTTTCATCCAAGGCATATTTTTTCTTACAATTTTACTTAATTTTAGACCATCCATAAAGGGCATTTTTATATCAGTAATTAAAATATCAGGTTTTATTTCTTTTATTTGCATTAATGCTAATTCTCCATCAGCAGCCTCCCCAACAAACTCAAATTCAATTTCTTTCCAATTCATTTCATCCCTTATACCTTCTCTTACAACTATTTCATCATCTACAACAAAGACTTTATACAACCTTTGGTTCCTCCTCTACAGGAATTGATAAAACAACTTTTGTTCCAACTTTATAATTACTAAAAATTGATATTCCATATTCTTTTCCATAATACAATTGAATCCTCTTTTGTATATTTATGAGACCAAAACCCTTTGTTTCATTTTCTTCATCTTTATAAAAATTTGTATTTTCAAGTTCTTCTTTTAAAGAATCTAATTTTTCTTCTGTAATTCCAATACCATTATCTGTTATTTCAAAGCACACTATATTAACATCTTTTTTATAGCCTATAATATTAATATAACCTCCAAATCTTTTATTTTTTATTCCATGATATAATGCATTTTCAACTAAAGGCTGTAAAAATAATTTTAAAATTTTATACTTTAGTATCTTATCATTTATGTCTATATTATAATTTAGTATATCTCTATATCTAATTTTTTGTATTGTTAAATAACTCTTTACATGATCAATCTCATCTTTTATTGTTATCCATTCTTTTCCTTTACTTAGTGATATCCTAAAAAAGCTAGACAATGCTTTAACAATTTCTATTACCCTTTTAGTATTCTTAGCTTCTGCTGTCCATAATATAGTATCTAAAGTATTATATAGGAAATGAGGATTTATTTGTGCTTGAAGGACTTTCAATTCTGATTTCTTTATACCTTCCTGTTCTTTTACGCTTTTTTCTAATAAACTTTTAAGATTAACTGCCATTGAATTAATGCTTTTACCCAAAACATCTATCTCATCGTTTTTACTTGTATCAATATGAATATCAAAATTACCATTTGCTATTTCCTTAGTAGTTTTGCATAATTTTCCTATAGGACCTGATATACTTCCTGATATAATCCATATTGACAACATAGAAAAAAATATCATCACTAAAAGACAAAAAACACAAACATAAAACCAATTATAAAAACTATCCCACATTTCATTCTTAAATTCTTCATATGTATTCAAATCATAAGATACAATATCTCTCATTGTATCTTGAAATAACTGTGTACTGACACGAATATCTTTTAAAACTTCCTGATTATCTGATACTTTACTATTTTGCTTTATCTGTAAACTAATTCTATTTATTGCTGCATTTGTAGTATCTAGAGTTCTTAATGCAACTTCAATATTCATTTTTTTCTCATTTGTTAATTTATGATTCTTCAAACTATTAATTATTTCTTTAGTTTCCTTTATTGTTTTATATTGTTTTCCATCTTGAAATTTAATTCTTCCATCCACAATGTTTTCCATAGTTGTATCAATTTCATTTTTTACTTCCTCACTTAAAGTATTAAAGGTAGCAATTTCTGAAACTGTTTTATTATACTCATTATTATATTGTCTTGATTTTATCATTGTGAAAACATTAAATATACTCATAACAGCAATAATGACATAAATAGAGATAATTATTTTTTTCCTAATTGATATTCCATACCATTTATGATTTCTAGCTTTAGATGTGCTTTTTAACATTTTACTCCCCCATGATTCATCTCTAAAAAACTATAACTGCCTAAAAACTACCAGTTATAAATAAATAAAAATAAAAATAAAGTTAATTAATATTCTCTATTTTTTATTTCATCCTTTGCATTTTTAATTGTAAAAACCATATCATCAATTATTATTTTATTAGGTACACTGTCTTTTTTTACAATTTTTTTTGTTATCTCCATAAGTTCATCTCCAATTAATGGATTACATTCAATGGAACAATTAAGTTTACCTTCTAAAATAGAATTTAGAGCAGCCCTTGTGCCATCAATTGAAATAATAATGATATCCTTTCCTGGAACCATACCTTTTTCTTCAATAGCTTCTATAGCACCTAAGGCCATGTCATCATTATGCGCAAAAACAACATCAATTCTTTTTTTTTCTGTAAGTAAAAAGTTTTCCATAACTTCTTTACCCTTAGAAACTAAAAAATCTCCATTTTCCGATTGTATAATTTTTAAATTTTTATTTTTCTTTATTACATATTCAAAACCTTTTTTTCTTTTAACTGTAGGGGATGATCCTTCATTACCCTTTATCTCAACAATATTTATTTCTGTTTTATCTTCTAAGTTCTTATAGTAATTACTTTCTATTAACCAATTTGCAGCTTTCAAACCTTCAGTATAAAAGTCCGCACCAATTAAAGTTTTGTATAAATATTTTTCATTAGTTTCTATATTTCTATCTGTAATTATTACAGGTATCTTAGCTTTTTTAGCTTCAATTAAAATTTCATTCCATCCCGACTCTACAATAGGTGAAAGTGCAATAACATCTACTTGCTTTGCTATAAATTGTTTTATTGCCATAATTTGATTTTCTTGATTTTGATTAGCATTTGAATAAATTAATTTAATACCTTTTTTTTCAGCTGCTCTCTCTATAGATTCTGTGTTTGCTTTTCTCCAACTACTTTCTGATCCAATTTGAGAAAAACCTAAAATAATTATTTCATCATTATTTTTTGTTTCAACAATTTTATCTTGTTTATTACAACTTACTATAAAAAATATAAAAAGATGTAATATAACAAAATAAAAAACAAACTTTTTCAAATCACTTTCCACCCCCATCAAATAAGGCATAATCAAAATCATAT
>JBDMZA010000073.1:0-3459 GCA_039770155.1 Clostridiales bacterium | reverse complement strand
CAAAAATTTCATAAGACAATTTTTTTCTGAAAATATCGATGGTTTAACGAATTTTAAAAAAAAGTTGACTATTTTATTTTTGATTCTGCCTTATTTAAATTACATATAAATAACTTCTTTAGATTCAGTGTATTTTTATATTGATAAATAATTATTATGATGATAAAGTGTTTGATTATATAATTTTTCTAAAATAAATAGAAAGAAAAATTATTTCAATAAAATTATTTTATATTGTTTTTAGGAGGGTTTTAGATTTTGAAAGAATTTTTGAATATTTTATCTGATAGTATTAAAGAACATTTTTGGATTTTTAGAATAAGTATGTTTATACTTGTTATTTTACTGTTCTACATATTTAGAAGCAAATTTGGAAAACTTATCAGTAAATGTGTATCCATAATAGCAAAAAGATTTAATGTTAATGATATTGATGGTTTACTAAAAAAAGTTGAGCCACCTGCAAGATTGTTATTTATGATTATAGGTGTATGGATATCATTAAGATTTGTTTCCATGTCTCTATTTGTGACAAATTTTTTAAACCATAGTTTAAGAACTTTAGTCGTGTTTACTGTTTTTTGGTTTTCATTTCAAATATCTGATTATGTTATTGAATTTATAGAAACAAAAATAGAGAATTCAGGAAAAAGTATAGATGATATGATGTTTTCTCTTTTTAAAAATGGTTTAAAAACTATTATAATTGTTATAGGAATTACTGTTATAGTAGAAGAATGGGGATATAATGTAGGAGCTATAATAACTGGGTTGGGTATTGGAGGATTAGCTGTGGCATTAGCAGCAAAAGATACTTTAGCTAATCTTTTTGGAAGCATAATGATTATGTTTGATAAACCTTTTTCTTTGGGAGATTGGATTATGACACCCACAGTAGAGGGGACAGTGCAGGAAATAGGATTTAGAAGTACAAAAATCAGAACATTTGCTCAAGCATTAGTAAGTGTACCTAATTCAATAGTTAGCAATGAACCTATTACCAATTGGACTAAAATGGGTAAAAGACGTATACATTTTAAATTGGGATTAACCTATGATACAAGCTCAGAAAAAATAGGAGAGACAGTGAAAAGAATTAAAACTATGCTTAGCCTAGATGAAGATGTTCATAAAGAAACTATCATGGTGAATTTTGAGAATTTTGGTGATAGTGCATTAGAGTTATTTATTTACTTTTTTACAAATACTACTGAGTGGAAAGAATATATGGATATAAAGGAAAAAATAAATCTTAATATTTTATCTATATTGAATGAATTAAATGTTTCAGTAGCATTTCCTTCAACAAGTGTATATATTGAAAAAAAATAACAAAAAGATAAATAATAAGATTCGTCAATTGTATTTGACGAATCTTATTTAGTTTTTTAAAAGACTAATTTTTGACAAATAGTGAATTTACCATTGTTGAAGAGAGGATTTTCTTCATTGTACTTTTAAATTTATTTTTTTCAACCTCTTCTTCTAAAATGGAGAAAATCATTTTTTGTAATGTGATATTTTTGATATTAGAGGCTACTCTACATACTTCTTTAAAACCATCCATATTAATTTTTGAAAGGCTTTTTAGACTATTATATCGAACTAACATATTAGAATCATTTACATTGGATTTCAATGTTGGAATATATTTTTCTAATTTAAGTTCACCAACCATTGAAGCACCAACCGAACGTAATTCCCATTCGTTACTGTTAATATATTCATCAATATGTTTATAAAGAACATCAGCATTCATATCAGCTAATAATCTGATAGCCTTAATTCTTATGTCTCTATTTTCAGAATGGGAAAGCTTATAAAGATATGGCGTCAAGCGTCTGTCTTTTTCTGTGTTAACAAGAAGTAATCCAAACTTTGTTAAGGAATCATTCTCTTCTGTTAAAATTTCTAAAATCAAATTCCACCTGTTTATTTTTGTTGATTCTTTAATGGGTTCAATAAGTGGAATTATATTGAATCCAGATTTTACAAGTTTATAAAGCATTTTAATTATATATTCATTTGTATCTGAACATTTAATTATAGCGAGTGCAATAGCATTTTTTTCAATATCTTTTTTATGTAAATCAAGTAAGTATATAAGTCTTGGAAGAGCTCGTGAAACTTCCATAACACGAATTCTATTTATTGCTTTTAATCTGATTGCATTAAATGAACTTCTAAGCCTTAACAGATCACTCTTTATAAAACCCAATCTTTCACATAAAAAAACAAGTTTTTCTCTATTGCTGTCTTCAACTTCAGTCATTAATTTTACAATTCTGTTTAGTAATATTTTTGCTCCATATGAATCTAGTTTAAAACATGGTTTCATCAACTCATCAGTTTTATCTAATTGTAATTTCAAATAACTTATATAGTCATCAAACTTTAAGTTATATTGTTGATGCTTCTTTTTATTATGATTATCAATGGCTTTTAAAGCAACTAAAAACAATGCTATTGTCAATAAAATAGAAAATAAAATTATTGTACTTAGCAATAAAAAATTAAATTTAATTATCATTTGTTGACCCTCCTGTATTATCGAAAAGATTATGATGTGGAAAATCTTAAAAATAATACCAAATCCTACTTGTCTGAAATTCGCTTAAATCACGGAAATTCACACTTGAGAATTAGAATGTATTTTTTGGATATCCCTATATATATAATTTTTTCGAACTTTATCAAATAGTACATTATAATAAAATTAGTAAATAGTGTAAAAAACTTCATAGGATTATTAATGCTTATTTCTATATTTTTAATTGGTTCTTAAGACATAGTCAAAAATTTCATAAGCTAATTTTTTGATTATGTCCAATAGCTTCTATTACCTTTAATTATCAAAAAAAGTCTGTCTACCACTATATTAGTAATCACTGTATTTGTCAATAGGATGAGTGCTGCTTTACTAAAATTTAACAAATTTATAATATTTAATCTCCTGTAATCTAGAAAAAATGTGACTTATTAAATTTAATTTAAATTTCATTTTACAAAATAATATTGTTATATATCTTACAAAAGAATCTTTAGACAGAATAAAAAAAATAAAATGTCGAATTAAATTTAAATTTAAATTTTAATAAGAGATTTTGCATTTATGTTAACTAATTAAATTTTTTATGTAATAATAAGAATATAATTTATTTTATTTGTTTGGGGAGTAAGAGCGGATTTTATAGGTTTGCAAACCAAAATATTTTAAACAAAAGATTCAATATTACTTCAATAAACTAATGAAAAAATAAAATAAAATTAATTTGTAATAATTATAATATTCTTCTAAAAGATATCTAAAAAAATGAGTTTGTTTTTATAAATATAGTTCATAAAGTTTTAATAGGTTATCAATAAAGAAGAATTTTATATTTATGTTTCCTGAAATAGTATTTAAATAGATTTTTAACCAATAATATTATTTGAATTTATATTTACAGAGTGCATAGT
>JBDMZA010000072.1:0-3954 GCA_039770155.1 Clostridiales bacterium | reverse complement strand
GTCAAGCTCATTTATTTTGTATCTTGAATTACTTATCATTTTATTGACGAGTCTAATTCTTTTCTACACTGTTCACTTTTCAAAGTCCTATATTTCTCTGTCAACTAAGTTTCCCAAGTGACTTTGTCATTTTAACATGTCTGCTTAATGTCTGTCAATACCTTTTTAATAATTTTTTAACATTTTTTTAATATATTCTTAATAAAACATATTTATTATTAATCTAGCATTTTCTTGGTTCTTCAGAAGCAGCTAGTACATAATAACATCATAGTTTTACCAAGTCAATACTTTTTTTCAGATTTTTATATTTCAAAACTATTTCATTTATATTGTTATTATCATTTATATCCATTTTTATTTTTTGAAATTAATCAAATCTAATTTCTCTTTTACCTTCTTAAAATCCCTAAACGCTAAATACTTCTGAGATTCAAACCTTAATAAATATGATGGATGAAATGTAGGCATTATCAGATAACCTTTTCTCTCAATCCACTTTCCTCTTATCTTAGTAATTCTTATATTAGGATCAATAATATATTGTGCTGAAACCCTACCTAAACAAACAATGATTTTCGGCTTGATAAGATATACCTGGTTTCTTAAATAAGGAAGACACATATTAGCTTCTTCTTCTTTTGGATCCTTATTTCCAGGTGGTCTACATTTTACAATGTTTGCAATATAATAATCATTATCTTTAAAATATAATGATTCAAGCAACATGTTTAAAAGTTTTCCTGCTTTCCCTACAAAAGGAATCCCTTGTATATCTTCTTGTTCACCTGGACCCTCACCAATAAACATAAGTTTAGATTCCTTATTTCCTTTACCAATAACTACATTTTTCCTTGTTTTAGATAAATCGCATTTTTTACAACTTAAACATGTTTTTTCTAATTCATTCCAATCTAACATAACCTATACTCCTCTTTTATCAACATCCCAAACAATTTTATGAAGCTGAATTTGAAACCTTGCTTCTATCTTATCTTCTAATATCCATTTAACAACATCTTCATATCTTAATTTTCCAAACACAGTTGAAAAAACAATTTCTCCTTTTATATAGTAGTTATTTATTATTTCTTTTGCCCAAATATAATCGTCTTTAGATGAAATAACAAATTTTATTTCATCCATATCATTTAAATTTTTGAAATTTTCATATAGATTAAATTCACTAACTCCAGAAGATGGTGTTTTGATATCCATAATAAAATTATGATTTTTACTTAAACTATATTTTCCAAGATCAATTGAACCATTTGTTTCAATTGAAACCCAATAATCTTTTAATCTTTTAAGTAAAAAACTAATATCATTTAATAGAGGTTCTCCACCTGTTATACAAACTCTCTTTATTCCATACAATTTTATTTTTTTCAAAATATCCTCTATATTAATTTCGAATCCTTCTCTATAAGAATATTTTGTATCACAATATTGACATCTTAAATTACAACCTGAAAATCTTACAAACACAGTTGGATAGCCTGTGTATTTACCTTCTCCTTGAATACTTGAAAATATTTCATTTACTTTCATTAAATGCTCCTAATCATCTTCTATAGTAATGAAGCTTGTAGGAGTCTCCCAAAGAATAATCTTCTTTAGCTTAAGTTCATCACTATTCATAATTTTTTCTATATTTTCAAATATCCAAATAGCAATATTTTCACAGGTAGGATTAAAATCAAATATTTCATTTAAATATAAATGATCTATTCTTCTTAATATATCTCGTTTTATAATTTTATCAATATCATGAAAATCAACTATCATTCCACTACTATCCAGTTCCCCTTTAAATGTAACCTCAAGCTTATATGTATGACCATGAACGTTTTTACAAGCACCATCATAATCAATAAGACGATGTGCACTGTCAAAGGTAAAAATTTTTGTTATACTTTTTTTTATACTCATAATTAACTCCTTGAAAAATAAATACTTTTAGAAAACATAAAAAATAATATTATACTTTTAAAATTTGAAAATCACTAAAATCATGTAATTCATTATTTTAAAATGTAGATTTATTTTTTAGTTCTTCCTAAATATAATATAGGATCATCAAATCCTGCTTCCTCAAATCCTTTTAATCTTAATTTACAGCTATCACAAACTCCACATGCCTTTTCTTTTCCATTATAACAACTTGATGTGAATTTTAATGGTGCATTATTTTTAACCGCTAATTTTACAATTTCGGATTTCTTTAAATTTAACAATGGTGTCTTTATTCTTATTGGATTATTTTCAACTCCTGATTTAGTTCCAACTTCAATTGTTTTTGAAAATGCTTCTATAAATTCAGGTCTACAATCTGGATATCCACTGTAATCTAATGCATTAACACCAATAAAAATACACTCCGCATCTATAACTTCTGCATAACCTACTGCATAACTTAAAAATATTATATTCCTTGCTGGAACATATGTTATAGGAATACTGTTTTCGTATTTTTTGTAATCTGGAACTTCTATTTTACTATCTGTTAATGCACTTCCTCCAAAATTATCTATTCTAATTATTTTGTGAGTATCCAGATTGTAAAATTTTACAACTTCCTTAGCACAATCAAGTTCTTTTCTATGCCTTTGATTATAATCAAAAGATAAAGGATAAACTTCATATCCTTCCTTCAGGGCTTCCGAAAGACAAGTAACACTATCTAGTCCTCCTGATAATAAAATTATTGCTTTTTTCATAATTATCCTCCAAAATATAATTTAAAATGTCAATTTATTTTTTTTGTTGTCCGGTTGTTACCTTATTTATAATTTGAATATTTACAATCTCTGATTTTGTACCTATTCTAATAGGTGGTCCCCATGTACCTAATCCACAAGACACAATAACATCCACATTATTTAATCTTTTCTGTCCCCAATCATTAAAAAATATTCTTTTAGTTATAAAACCTATAGGGAAGAATTGTCCAGCATGAGTATGTCCTGATATCATTAAATCAACCTTGTTTTTATCTGCACTTTCAATTTCAACTGGTTGATGATCAACTAAAATTGTATATTTTGATTTATCAATATCATCAGTTAGTTTATCCAAAGAAGCTCTTTTAAGATTTTCAGCTCTTGTCATACTTGTATCATTTCTGCCTATAATATTTATTTCATTATTTATTTGAGTTCTATCATCTATTAACATATTTATATTTGACTTTTTAAATACTTTAATAGTTTTATTTACATCTTTTCCAAAATTATCATGATTTCCTAAAACCCCAAACACTCCATACTTTGATTTTATTTTTTTAAACTCAACATCCATCCCTAAGTTTTCGAAAGGTTCTATATTATCATCTACTATATCTCCTGCTATAATAACTATATCCGGTTTCAAATCATTAATAATATTGACAGATTCTATAACTTGTTTTTTGCTAATAAAACTTCCAATGTGTATATCTGAAATAACCACTATATTATAATTTTGAGATAAACTTTTATTTTGAGTCACAATTGAATTATATTCCGAAATACTAATATTCTTTGCATTAATTGTACCATATATCATTAATCCTAAAATAAATACTATTATCAGTCCAGAAAATATCATAAGGTTTCCTGTTGTAAATATTTCATTAATATCAATAATTTTTAATTTATAATTTACCAATCTCAAAATGTCTATAACCAATAATATAAGTAATGAATACACCATTATTGACATCCAATAAGATCCAATAAATCCAAAAACTCTATTTAATATTGAAACATCCTTAAATAATCTACTAATTATTGCATATATAAAATAAGAAAAAACAATTGTAAAGAAAATAATCCAATAAATTTTGAAATTAACAAAATTTAAATTACTTACAAATCCATCCCATAATCTCTTACCAATATAAAAATTAATTCCTGAATATAATAAAATTGTTATTACTAAAATTACTATAAATAATCCCATTATATAATTCTC
>JBDMZA010000071.1:0-4724 GCA_039770155.1 Clostridiales bacterium | reverse complement strand
GTTGAATTATCCGGTTGTTAGTCGCTTATTGTCGTTTAACTGTTGGATAAAGGATTGAATTTAAACTTATAAAAATGACTAGTTGTACAAAAACGTTGGATAAAGACAATTGACTTTATGCAATTGTTATGGGCAATAAGAAGTATTGATGAGTTTTATAATCACGAATAATATATGAAATCTAATAAGTATAAGCGTATAGCAATTGTTACAGGGGCAACATCTGGAATAGGAGAAGCAACTGTTAGGATTTTTATTTCAGCTGGATTTGGAGTTATAGGAAATGGACGGAATAAAAGAAAAATAGGATTACTAGAAAAAGAATTAGGCTCTGCATTTTGTGGTGTTGTTGGAGATATCACAGAAAATGACATATTGGAATTACTTTTTACTTGTGCAAATAATCATTTTCACAAAAATGTTGATATTGTAATTGCAAATGCTGGGCATGGGCTTATGGGGTCTGTTACGAACGCTGATTTATCACAATTTGAAAATATTCTGAAAATAAATGTTACTAGTACACTAAATCTTTTGCAAAATGCCGCATTAAGAATGGTTGAAAAACAAAAGGTAAACTATCCTAGATTTGCTGCAGATATTATTATTATTGGGTCAGTTGTGGGGCGAAATATATCGCCTTTCAACGCAGTATATGGTGCATCGAAATTTGCAATACATTCATTGGCAGAAAGCTTGCGCCAAGAGATAAGCACCACAGGAGTTCGAGTCTCTTTAGTTGAACCTGGAGCTGTTGAAACTAATTTTCAAAGTAATGCTGACTATAGTGAGAATGTTATGGAGAAAATCGCAAATGATTATGGCCCTTTAATTACTGCAGAAGATGTAGCAAATGCAATTTACTTTCTGGTAACACAACCTCCCAATGTACATATAAGCAATATTGTTATTCGCCCTACACGCTTGCCTTATCCATAAATGAAAATGATTTTAACCAATTGATTTACTATTAGAAGACTATAATATGAATAATTTAGAAACATTAATACATAAACTTCCTGCTAAACCAGGAATTCAAGGTCGGGAAAAATACTTTAATTCAGCTGTTTTAGTTCCCTTAATTTTAATTAAAGATGAATATCATTTATTATTTCAAAAACGAGCACAATCAATTAGTCAAGGGAATGAAATTTGTTTCCCAGGAGGAAAGTTTGAATCTGAAATCGATAAAGGGTATGCAGATACAGCTATAAGAGAAACTTGTGAAGAACTTGGAATCCATGAAAGCAATATTAAATTGATAGGTCAAATGGATACTATTGTTGCTCCTATGGGTGCAACTGTTGATGTCTTTATTGGAACCATCAATCATTCAGTTATTAATACTCTTTCATATGATGTTAACGAAGTAGAAGAAGTTTTTTCAATACCGGTATCACTATTAAAAGATATTGAAGTTGAAAAGCATTCTGTTGGAATCCTAATTCATCCTTCACTTTTCGATGAAAATGGCAATGAAACCATCCTTCTTCCGAGCAAAGAATTAGGTCTGCCAAAAAAATATCAGACTCCTTGGACAGGTAGGAAATACAGGGTATTAGTTTATAAAACTGATTATGGTATTATTTGGGGGATAACTGCTGAAATTATCTTTGATTTTCTTGGAAAATACTCTTAGTTATATATCCTTTCTAATGTTTACAATTGTTGAATAGAAAGAAAATAGAATTAATTAAAGCCCATAACAATGTGTTATACGTAATGGCGAAGATAGATGTAAATATCAGGTTTTTTGGCTCGCCTCAACATTATATCGGTATGATAGTGAGTAGCTCCGAAACCCGCCACTACGCATACACTAGCCGTTAGGCACAAGCGGATGAGCCACGATGCAACAATGAAACTTAACCGATAAAATGATAGCCAACGCACAAAGCAAGAGTGTTCCAGCCCGTCCCACGACCATTCCTTCGCTTCCACACACTTGCTTTTTTGCAAACGCAACAAATGATTGAAAATATATTGTTACTTTTGAATCAATGAAAGAAAGGATATTTTATATACTGTTTATATTTTTTATTGTGATATTTGCTATTTCAGAGCAAGACACAAATAATAATACCCGTGATGATATCTCAACTTTCAAATTAATTGATGCGGCGAAAGAAATAAAATGTATAGTACCTCAATTTAAATTCACATTAAAAAAGAATCTCCCGACCACAATTGGCCCTCAACTTCAAAATCAAAATATTTTAGGGGAAAATTGTTACAGCAAGGTGATATCGACCTTAAGCTCTTTAAAATTGAACCAATTAAAGATGTTTGAATTGAAACCTGTAAAGTTAATCCCATACAAACCCAGGTTGTATCATTCATCAAAGAATCAAGACGAACATCATCTCTCTTAATAGATAAAAGTGCTTATCACAAGCCATTTCAGCAACGATTTTAACAGTTTATTTATTAATCAAATGGAGAGATTATGTTTACTCATTATATTAAATTATACCTATTAAGTTTTAAAAAGAATAGATTTTTTTATGCAATAAACTTATTTGGATTTTCAATAGGATTCTTATTACTAACGATTATATTTTCCTTTGTATACCAAGAATTAAGCTTTGACAAGTTTCACAAAAAATCCGATACGATTTACAGATTACATGCTGGAGGCTATGGGGTTACTCCTTTATGTTTTGCTGATAAATTAAAAAATAAAATTCCTGAAATTAGAAATATTATAAGATTTAGTTCTGGAAAATTAATAACTGAAGATAATAATGAGAAATTAGATTTCGGAAAGATCTATTTTACTGACCCAGAGGTTTTTCAGGAGTTCTCATTCAAACTTTGGTCTGGAAATGCCTCCGATGTGTTAAAAGAACCATATTCAATAGTTATTAGCAAATCAAAGGCACAGGAATTATTTAAGAGTAATTCACCTATTGGAAATACAGTTAAAGATAAAAATGATGTTATTTATACTATAACAGGGGTAATGGAAGATATTCCTTATAATTCCCACTTGCAGGCTGATGCATTTATTTCTATTGAAACTCTGAGACTTACAGGGGATAAAAACACATTTAATTGCGGGGGATGGTCAATTTTGACTTATGTAAGTTTATCAGATAGGTCTATATATGGTGAAGTAGAGGCGAAAATTAATAATGCACTTGAGGGATTCAGAATGGGGACAAGTGATGGTGAAATTCCACTCACATTAGAACCGTTGAAAAAAATATATTTCGATGCTGAAAATAATAAATACGATGGGTCTAAACATGGCAATTTTCAAACCGTTTTATTGTATTTTGCCATATCAATTTTAATATTATTTATTGTTATAATCAACTATATAAATCTATCTACAGCCATATCGGCAGGACGAATTAAGGAAATCGCAATTAGAAAAATTAATGGCGCAAGGCAATTCCAAATTATTAAACAATCTGTAATAGAAGCAATTGCAACAGCAATTATCTCCTTTGGTTTAGCCATATTACTTATTGAGTTACTTTTACCTCAGTTATGTAACCTTCTAAATTTAAATATTTCGGATTCATTTAATAGACCTAAATTGTATCTTATATATTTTATTGGAATTGTTTTTATTGGATTTATAACAGGTTTATTTCCAGGTGTTTTTTTATCTAACGTAAAGGAAATAAAAGCCCTAAAGAACGAAACTATTTTTAGATCTCGTGGCTTTCTGCGAAAAATACTTCTTGTAATTCAGATTCTAATTGTAGCTACAATTTTAAATTCAAGCTTCATTATAAAAAAACAGATTAACTATGTTTTCACTAAAGATCTTGGATTCAATTATGAGAATGTTTTATCCTTTAAATTAACGCCAGAACTTGGTCAAAAGAGAGAGTTAATAAAACATAAGCTTTTAGAAAATCCAAATATAAAGGTTGTTTCAATTTCTGACGGATTAATTGGAGAAGGTTTTGCGAAGGCACCAATAGGAAATGAAGATAATAATAAGCTTTGTAATTTTTACTCCATTGATCCTGATTATCTTAAATTATATAATATTAGAATTAAAGCTGGTCGAAATTTTTCTGGGGACTTAGCGACTGACATTAGCAATAGTTGTATTCTTAATGAGGAAGCTTGTCGTGTTTTTGGATATGAAAATCCTGTAAATACAAAAATTAAAAATAAAGTAATAATTGGTGTAGTGAATAGTTTTAATTTTACATCCTTACATAATCAAATTGAACCATTAGTTATTTATTGTGGAGAAGGAGGTAATGTTGTCCAAGTAAAGATATCATCTATTAATCAAAATAGTACTGTTAAATACATTGAAGACATCTGCAAAAACATTTCTCCTGATTTCAATTTTAATTATGCGTTTTTAGAGAATAGGATTAAAGAAATGTATAAATCTGAATTGGATTTAAAGAGTAGTTTTCAGTTTTATTCACTAATTACTTTTATTATTGCCTTACTTGGCCTTTTGGGATTAACCCTGTTTCTGATTAAGAAAAAAACCAAGGAAGTAAGTATAAGGAAACTATTTGGGGCAAAGCTAAATGATACATTAATTCTATTATCCAGAGAGCAAATATGGATTGTGTTAATAGCAAATATTATTGCCATACCGCTTACCTATTTGTTTATGGAGAAATGGCTTAATAATTTTCAGTTCAGGATGGATATTGGATATTTAATTTTTCTAAAAACGTTAATCATTACAATTTCTTTGACATTATTAGTAGTATCATTTATAATACTAAAAATATACG
>JBDMZA010000070.1:0-7294 GCA_039770155.1 Clostridiales bacterium | reverse complement strand
TTTATTTAAATTATCTATTAATTCATTTTTAGATATATATTTTTTAAATGCACCAAATTTTAGTATATCAATTTGATTGCATATGAAAAATGCATCAATAAATGACCCACTTAAGCTCTTTCCATATAATTTAGCAAAAGAAAGCATATTGTCATTATAATTATTTTGTTCAATAAATATTTTTTTTGACTTTGAATCCAAAATTAATAGTTTTAATTTAAGCAAATTAAATTTTTTTTCTTTTTCTAAGATATCAGGATTTATTTTATAATTATCCAATGCTGTATAAAAGCTTTTACTATCTTCTATATTATAAACAGTTTTGTATTTTCTATTTTCAATAAATTCATCAATGCTTTTCATGCCAAATAACAAATCATTAAATATTTTTCCTTTATTATTAAGTATTTTTTTCCACTTCTTTTTATAATTTTTAAATATTTTTTTATTTCTATATTCCATTCCAATATCTGAGAACAAACTTAGAATTAATACCCACAAAGTATTTCTTGTATTACTACTGATATATTCTCTTTCAGATTCATAAGAGAATATTATGAATTTTTTAATGATTTTAACAATAATATACAAAAGACCCAAACATATAAGGTATGTAATAAATCTTATTGTAATTACTATATAAAGTAGCTTCCAAAAATTAATTTTGTGGTATATAGATCTGAGTATTGATTTTTCTTTAATTTCAGTATTTATAATATTTAATTCAAGATTTTCTTGTTGTTCTTTTTTAAGTTCGCTAATCTGGTATTTTATCTTGTCAATGTCTTTACATATTTTATACTCACATTTTAATAACCATAATTTAGCCTCATAATTATCTTTATCTAAACTTAAATATTTTTTTAATTCAATTATTCCTAGATTATATTTTTTTAAAATATAATAGCATATTCCTTTATATAAAATTGCTTCATTATAAAATTCATCAATACTAAGAATTTTAATGAAATTATTTAATGCTTTATTATAATCTTTGTTTAAAAAATGGGTTAGAGCTAGTATTCTATATATTGAGGCATCTTTATCATAAATTTTTATAGCTATGTTTACATATTTAAAAACATTATCAAAATTGCAATTTAAAAATGCATCTAATGCTTTTAGGCGAAAGTCTAAATATTTTTCATAATCACAATTAATAGTAGAATCAAAGTACTTGTAAGATAATTTATGATCTAAATCTAAGTAGTTAGCTTGCTCATATTCATACATATCTTCTAAAAATAATTTACTTTTTATAAAATTCCAAATTTCAAGTGGAAAATGCTTTTTGTTTGTAAAAAAACCAGATTCTTTTATAAAATTTATTTCTGTAATTTTTAAAGATACAAAAAATGTTTTCCACTCGTTAATATCCTTTCTTCTAAAAATGTCATTATATAGTTTAAGTAATTCATTAGAAGAATTTATACTATTGTTGTTCAAGTTTATATCTCTGTTATCTTCTATAATAAGTAACTTCTTTTTTAAATTATTAAGGATTAAGCTTTTAGGTTTATATTCATTATCGTCCTTGTATTCATTTTCTATATTTTTTCTATGTTTAAAATCAGCATCTATATAATCATTTTTATTTTCTTGAAATTCTAATTCATCAATTGTATAGAAACTTTTACTTGTAGATTTGTCTCTATTATTATAGTTTTTAGCATATTTTGTAGCTGCTTCATATTCATCTCGAAGTTTCATAAATCCTTCTGGATCATCCTCTGGATGATATTTTTTAAGCATACTTGAATAAGCATTTTTAATTTTTTTTAAATCAGTAGTTACTTCAATGTCTAAGTATCTCCATTTACTCATTTATAATTCCCCTAATTCAATATTGTTGAGAAATTCTTCAAAATTTTTTATTTCTAATCTTAATTTGTCATATGATTTTAAATTTTCTATTGAATCCTCAAATTTATCAATTGATTCCCCTACTAAATACCTTATATTACCTGTTGTTTCCTCATAAATTCTTTTTGCTCTCTCTATAAGATTGATATTTCTTTCATAATATTTTGAATTAATTTTATATTTTTTTAATTTTTCAATAGTTTTTTTATATTTATCAATATCCTGATCACTGATGGTATTTAGGATAGTAAATGTACCTTTTTTTATTAGTTCCTCGCTTATAACTTCTACATCAAGAATTCCATTATAGTTATAAGTGAATTTAACATCGATTGTTACTTCACCATTTGGTTTAGGTGGTACATTAATTACTATCTCACCAAGTAGAAAATTATCCTTTACAAATTTACTTTCTCCCTGATAAATTGGTACATAAATTTCTTCCTGGTTATCTTTTGTAGTATCATAGCTTTCCGTTTCACTACATGGAATGATAGTATTTCTTTTTATAATCGGAGAAAAAATACCATCTTTAGTAATTCCATTGCTATCTTCATCAGAAATATCGGTACCCAAAGTAAATGGACAAACATCAATTAACACTATATCATTGAATACTTCATTTTTTTCCTCTATGCCGGTACAAATACCGACTCCCATAGCGACAATTTCATCTGGATTTTTAAAGCTAATTGGATTTCGGTCAAATATATTCCTTATAAAATCTTTTATTATTGGCATATTAGTTGTTCCACCTACTAATACTATGTCATTTATATCATTTAAATTAATTTTAGAATCATTAAAAACTTTTAAAATTGGAACTTTCATTTTTAGCAATAAATCAAGCGATATCTTTGAAAGTAGATTATTTGTTATTTCTAGATTATATTTATTATTAGTAGTATTAAATATCATATTAGTAGAATCATTTTTTGATAGGTTAATTTTGCATTTTTCTGCTATTATTCTAAGTTCATTAGATTCAGCAAAGGATAAATTTTCACATTTAATATTGTTTTCATTAATAAAATAATCAATTAAAATATTATCAAAATCTTCACCACCTAAAAAATTATCGCCAGCAATTGCAATAACTTCTAATGTATTTTTATAAATTTCCATTAATGAAACATCAAAGGTTCCTCCACCAATATCTAATACTAGTATTCTTTTTTCTTCATTGGGTTGGTAAAAACCATATGCAATAGCAGCAGCTGTAGGTTCATTAATAAGTTTTAGAACTTTTAAACCAGTCATTTCAGCTGCATTTATTGTTGATTTTCTCTGTTTGTCATTAAAATAAGCAGGAACACTTATTATTACTTCTTTAATATCTTTGTTCAAAAATATTTCAGCATCATTTTTTAAAGATGTAATAATAAATGATGCTAAAGTAGAAGAATCAAATGATTCATTCCCTAAAGTGAATCTTCTATCTGTTCCCATAGCTTTTTTAAATGAAAAAGCTGTTTTTTCTGGATTTGTTGTTATTAGTTGTTTTGCAGCTTTTCCTGTGATTATTCCTTTATTTTCAGAATATGAGACAACTGAAGGAGTAATATATTCACCATATACATTTGGAATTAAAAGTAATTCATTGTCAATATAAACTGAAGCCATACTATTTGTTGTTCCTAAATCTATTCCAATTATACTCATTGTTATCCTCCCCTATAGTTGCCATAACTCTAGTTCATTTAAAAATGATTCAAATACATTTCTTGCATTTGGTATTATATCTAAATCCTGTCTTTCCAGGATTTCTTCAAATTTATCTAATTCACTAGAGATTATTTCCCTTATTTCAAGATTGCTTTCCTCATATAATCTTTCAGCTCTTGATACTAAATACTTATTAATAGATAATTCTCGTGGGTGAATTTTGATTTCATCTAATTCTTTTAATCTTTTGTTAATTTCTTCTTCTGTCATATCAATTTCATTGTTTAGGATTACTTTTTTCTTTACTTCACCTGTTTGATTTGATTTAATTTGAACTTCAAGTATTCCATTTATATCGTATGTAAAGCGTACATCTATACTTGCTTTTCCTGCCAACATTGGTGGAACTGATATATTTAGTTTACCTAATTTGATATTATCTTTAACTAGTCTGCTTTCACCTTGATATATTGATATTTTAACAAATTTTTGGTAGTTATTTATTGTATATAATGTCTTAACAATACTCTTAGGTATCGTTGTATTTCTTTCTATTAAAGGAAAATACTTACCACTTGAGTATTCACCTTTTGTGTTTTTTCTAGCAATGTTAACACCTAATGTAAAAGGACATACATCTGTTAAGACTTTTTCTTTGATGTTTTTATCTCTTTTTTTCATGGCTGCACATAATCCTGCTCCAATTGCAACGATTTCATCAGGATTTATATTATATTTTGGAAATCGCAAGAAATTTCTAGTGACAAAAGAACGTATTATTGGCATTTTAGTTGAACCACCAACAAGAATTATATCATCTATTTCATTTATTGATATTTCAGAATCTCGAATCAAACGAGATAATGGTTTTTTCAGTTTTTCAAAAGCACTATTTGATATTTTCTTAAATATTTCATTATTTATATTAACTTTATATTCCTTATTATTTAATAAACAATTCATTTCAAAATTTTCTTTTTTCGTTAAATTAAACTTGCATTGCTCGGCACACTTCCTTATCATTGCATAATTTTTATTATTTATTTCAGATAATTCTAATCTACTTTTTTGAATAAAATAATTTACTAAATATTCGTCAAAATCATCTCCTCCAAGATAATTATTTCCAGCAACTGCTTTTACTTCCATGATATCACCAAATACATCTAACATTGAAACATCAAATGTTCCACCTCCCAAATCAAATACCAATACTTTTTTTTCTTCATTACTTTCATTAATTCCATAAGCTAAAGCAGCAGCAGTAGGTTCATTTATAAGTCTTTCAACTTTTAAACCACTTAATGTTGCAGCAGCTTTTGTAGCTTTTCTTTGTTTATCATTAAAATATGCTGGGACACTTATTATTGCTTCTTCAATTTTTGTATTTAAAAACAACTCCGCATCTTCTTTTAAAGATTTTAATACAAATGATGATAAGTCAATTGAATTAAAGTTATAATTACCTAATTGAAATATTTTATCTGTCCCCATATATCTTTTAAATGACCCTATAGTTAATTCAGGATGGGAAATTAGTCTTTCTTTTGCGGTTTTTCCAACTATTATTTCATCATTACTTATTATACTAACAATAGATGGAGTTAATTTTTCACCAAAAGTATTTTTAATTACAACAACATTATTTTCTATAAAACATGAAACCAAACTATTTGTTGTGCCTAAATCTATTCCTATAATACTCAAATTACCACCTTCTAAAATATATATTTTTAACTATTATACCAAATCTAAGCAAATAATAAAGATAAAGAGATAAATTTTATTTATTAAAGTTTAAATTTATCTTGTCCAATTTTATTTTTTAATAACTTGACTCAATATAATATAATATAACTGATAAATATTAAACGTTGTGTTATATTTAAGTATGGAAGTAAAAATATTGAATTAGTTTTTCAATTTCATAATTTGATTTTGTCAGACTTTTATCTATTTTTTGCAAATATGAGTTTTTTTATCAATTTCTCTTAATTTCCAAACTCACTTGCAACACAACTTCCCTAGTAGTACTTATTTAACCAATTAGAAGTTGTTTGTTGGTTTTATTAGCATTTTGAACTTTCAATTAAAAATGAACTATCTTGATTTTTTTCTTTTTTTTACTTTGAAGATATTGTATTATTATATAGTAAATTACTATTTAAGTTTGGAATTAATATAAAAATATTAATTTAGGAGGTTCCAAAATTGGAAAAACAAATTTTAAATGTAAAAGATATTTCAAAAATCCTTGAAATATCTGAAGAGGAAGCCAACAATTTAATGAAAAAACTAAATCCTAAAAAAATATCTGGAAAATATTTTACTACAATTGATATGTTAAAAAAATGGATTTCATATTCCTTTTTTCCTTACATTATGTACTTTTTTAATTATACTCTAGTGGAAAATATAGAAATATTATTATAGCAATGTTTTTAGTCATAAAGTATTAAGGCATAATCAAAAAATAAACTAGTCAACTTTTTTTGAAAATTCGTTAAACCATCGATATTTTCAGAAAAAAATTGTTTTGTGAAATTTTTGCTTATGCCTTAGACATGAAAAAAAAATCTTATTCTATTTTTTGAACCATTTTCAATATCAGCTTCGTACGATACTTCACCTGATGTTGGTGGTGAAATATTATCTCGATTATTACCCAAGATGAATCTACTTTTTTTTAACTGATTTTTTGCAGTATTCACATCAATAAATACTTATTGAAATCATATATAAAATACGGTATTATATTGTTGATTTATGTAATTAAATTTAAGGAGATTTTAATGGAATTAGTTAATTGTATAGCATGTGGAAGAACCTCTGAAATATTTGAATATGACGAAGGAAAGATAGTTAAACTTTTTTTAGATAAAATTCCAAAAAGTGATATTGAAAATGAATTTTACGTTTCTCAAAATCTTTTTAAAGAAAACTTCCCTGTAGCAAAGGCTTATAAAATAATTAAATATAAAAAAAGATATGGAATAGTTTATGAAAAAATAAATGGAAAAACTATGCTATCTTATTTTTCATTTAATATCTTAACAATGATTAATTTATCAAAGGCATTTGCAAAACTTCAGAATGATTTTCAAAAGGAAATTAATTTCAGTTTACACTCTTACAAGAAAAATTTAGTATATAATATAAATCAAACTCGTCTACTTAATAAAAAATTAAAACAACAAATTCTAGATTATACAGAAAAATTACCTGAGGGAAATTTATTATGTCATGGTGATTTTCACCCTGATAATATAATAATAACTGATAATGGTTTTGTTGTAATTGATTGGTTAACTGCATCTGTTGGATCAAAATATGCTGATTTTTCAAGAACTGTACTTTTAATTAGATATGGTAGTATTCCTAAAGGAAAAACTATCATTGAAAACATTATGATTAATTCTGCCAGAAGAACTTTTCTAAACAAGTACATTAAAAAATCTAACATTAATATTAAAGAAGTAAATAAATGGATTTTGCCTGTTGCTGCTGGTAGATTAAATGAATCCATTCCAGAAAAAGAAAAATTAACTTTGTTAAAATTAATAGAAAAAAATAAAAATTATTTATTTAATACTTAGATAACTAATAAATGGAAAAGAACCAAAAGAAATAAAATACTATCCACCATACTATATTGATGAAAATAGAATATTCGGCGTGTTTCAAATTAGATAAAATTATATAGAAAAATCCTTTTCTTTAATGTATTATAAATTTCTGAAAAAATAAAATAACTAAAGAAAAGGAT
>JBDMZA010000069.1:0-6270 GCA_039770155.1 Clostridiales bacterium | reverse complement strand
TTCAAATGAAAATTATTCGATGTTATTTTTAGGTTTTCCTTGGATTTATTTTATAATTTTTACATATAGGCTTTAAAATAACCAAAGTTAAAAGGGTGTGATTAATTTGTTATATATAACAGATCGTTATTACGAAATAAAGGGAAAAGATAAGCTCAAGAAGAATAATTTAATACCTATAAGAGATCGAAAATTTTTATCTAAAAAAGTATTGTTCAAACATCAAACTCATGTCAGACTACAATATAATTCAAATGATTATCAAACACTTATTAAGACTTTATTTTTAATTTATTTAAACCAAAATAGTAATTTTAAATTCATCAAAGAGCATAAAATAACAGTTAATTTTTTTGATAAATGGTGGGTAGTAAAATATATACCAGAATATCTTGATGGAAATAAAATTTCAACATTATCCGATAAAATTCTATCAAAAATAGATATTGAAAATGATTATACTATGAATTATTTAGAAAGTTATAAAAAGTAAAAAAATAAAGTATCAATTAAAACTTAATAATTGATACTTTATTTTTTAGTTATCCCTAATGAAAACCTAATTTAAACTATTATATTCTCCTAAAACAGTTTGGGATATTTCTTTCATTCTATCAATCGAATCAACTTGTCTCATAAAATCCCTATAATGTTTTAAAGTCATTTCTGTTGTATATTTATTTATTGGTACAATTTTAAAATCATCCATAGATAAATTATAAAAAGTTACTATAGGTGTAACTTTCACATCTTCTACTTTTACGTCTCCCTCTTCGTCTTTTGTAATATTAACTTCTAACATTCCTCCTAAAAGCTTATCTATAGTATCTTGGCATGAAATCATATTTCCAAGTGAATATGCAACTACCGTCTCATTTCCATTAATACCTTTTATTTTCTCAACAGGTTGTATTACATGAGGATGATGTCCTATAATTAGATCAACTTCTTGGTCTGCTAAAAATTCTGCTAAATCTTCTTGTTCAGTTGATTGCTGATGCATATATTCAACTCCCCAATGCATTGAAACAACAATAATATCTGTTATCTTTTTTGCTCTTTGAATATCGTTTTTAATTTTACCTTTATCGATAATATTAACCAAGTAAGGTTTATCTCTTGGTAATGGAATTCCATTAGTACCATATGTATATCCCAGGAAAGCTATTTTAACACCTTCTCTTTGTACTATGGTAGCCTTATCTCTTTGAGTTTGAGAATTTGCTGCTCCTATAATATTAACCTCTTTATATTTACTCCAGTTTTCCAATGCATACTCTAGTGCTCCGTCTTTGTCTAATGAATGATTTGTTGCTTGATTTACAACATCAAATCCTAAATTGACCAGATCTCTTTCTAATTCTATAGGAGAATTAAAGGTAGGATATCCTGAAAGTCCAAATTTTTCTCCTCCTGTAACAGTTTCCTGATTTATAAATGAAATGTCTGCATCAGTAATTTTTTTATCAATAAAATCAAACATTGGTTTAAAATCATAATTCATTTCATTATCAATTTTCATTGCATTTATTACTGGCATATGTAAAAGATTATCTCCAAGAGCCAAAATACTAATTTCTTTTGATTTTGGTTTTTCTGTATTTTTCACCAAATCATTTTCTAACTTATCAGTTTTTTTGATATTTGTTTCTATTATTTTATTGTTTTCAAATTCTACTATATGGAATATAATATAATAAAGGCTAATAACAACAAAAATACATAATAAAATAATAATAAATTTCTTATTCAAAAAAATCACTCCTAAAAGTCTCCAAAATATATGCACTTCTAAAATAATAATTTTTCCTAAGGAGAACCTAAAATTAAATAGTAACCCTTTCAAAAGTATGTTTAATATCTTTTTTTAGTACTTCTATAAATTTTTTCACTACTACTTCTTCAAACTGTATTTTGGAATTTTTTAAGAGTTGTTCCTTTTGCTGATTTATAATTCTTATAAAAACAAGTTTATTGAAAGATATTAAAATAAATTCATCCTCTATAATAATATCACAATTTCTATAATAATCTAATATTTTTATTATTATCTTACATAAGGCATAATCAAAAATTTCATAAGATAACTTTTTTCTGAAAATTCTGATGCTCTAGCGGATTTTTAAAAAAAGTTGACTAGTTTATTTTTTGATTCTACCTAATCCATTATGATAGAATAAAAATTTAATTAATTATTAGAAATTTCATTTAATTCATTAGCATTTTTTTCCAATTCATTAAAGGTTGATTGTATCCTTTTCATTAACAACGATTGATCCTTAGTTGAATTTGATATATACTCAATTTCATTTATGGAATTTAAAGTTGAATCCTTTATATTCTTCACTATATTATTTATATCATCACCATACTTATTAGTTTCAGAGCTAGAATCAGCTACATCCTTCATTTGTTTATTTATATTTTCTTGTAAATCTTTTAATAGTTTAAAAATTCCACTTAATTCATTTGCCATTTCAATACTTTTTTTAATTTTCTTTGAACCTTCTTCTGTTGAATCAATAACTTTTTGAGTATTCAATTTTATCATTTCTATATGGTTAAATATTTTTTTTGTAGCTCTTGTTGATTCATTAGAAAGACTTTTAATTTCTTCTGCTACTACTGAAAAACCTTTTCCATGTTCTCCTGCTCTTGCTGATTCTATTGCAGCATTTAAAGCCAATAAATTTGTTTGACTTGAAATACCAGATATTAATTCTGTTATGGAGTCAATTTGTTCAGTTGTTTCACTTAATTGATTAATAAGTAAAACATTTTCATTTGATATATTCTCTAGTTCATTCATTGAATCAATTGTTTGGCTCAATGAAACTTCACTTGTTTTAGATGCTTCACTAGTTTTCAAAGATAATTTATTTATATTTTCAGTTTTATTTGCAATATTTTTTACAATTTCTGATATTTTCCCCAAAGTATTAGAAGTATTTTCTATATATTCTAAATTTTCCTTACTGTCGTTCACAGTACCTATAGCTTTTAAAGAAATTTTTTCATTAGCACTAGTTGCTTCATTAACAATATTTAATAATTCTTGAACAAATAAGGCTATAGTTTTAGATACTGAATTTGACTTTTCCATTAAAGAAGCAAGTTTTTCAAGATTTTCTGCATTATCTTCTGAATCCATTAGTGATGACAACAAACTATTTATTATTTTTGCTAAAATTATAAAAATAGCAGACAATGCTAAATATTCAATAATATAACCTAAAGTTGATGAAAGAAATAACTCAATTGGTTCTTTAATACTTATAGATTCAATATATCTCGAACCCAATATGTTACAAATACCAATAATAAATGTTGTATAAATTAATTTTTTATCTAAATATAAGCATGATATGGAAATAGGTAACAAATATGTAAGATTAACTTCTATATTAGGATCAATAGCTAAAATAAACACTACTGTTATTGTTGCAAAAATATTTAAATACTTTATCAAAGAGGGTACCATATTTATTTTTATAAATAGCAAAGGTAGAAAAATAATAATGCCAGATATTACAGCATATACAGTTAATTTTTCCAAATCAAGTTTAAATATATTGATATACGTTAATAAATACATCGATGGGAAAGCTACTATATATGCTATTATGTTTACAATCACAGCTATCTTATTAACCTTTAACTCATTATTAAATATTATTGACGCTTTAGCCATATAAATACTCCTTTGGGTGAAGATTAATTTAGTTTCACCAAAATGCTAATCTATTATTTTTTTTACTTCATCTATTGTTGTTTCACCTTTTAAAGCTAAATCGAAGGCATTATCCTTAATAGTTTTTGTTCCATCTATAGTAGCTGTTCTTTTAATTATTTCTGGTGCTGCTTTATTAACTATATCCTCTTTTATTTTTTGAGTTAAAACTAAGATTTCAAAAACTCCTATTTTCCCTTTAAATCCTATATTCCTACATTTTCTACATCCTACACTTTTTGATAATTTTACATTTTCTGTTTCTAATAAGTAAAAATCATTTTGTAAAATTTTAATTTCATCTGAATTTGGATTAAAACGCTTCATACATTTCATACACAAAGTCCTTATAAGTTTTTGTGAAGTTACTCCAAGCAAAGCATTTGTAATTGAATACGGTGATATTCCAAGCTCAAGTAATCTATTTATAGCGCTTATTGAATCTTTTGAGTTGATCATTCCTATAACTAAATGTCCCATATTCGCTGTATTAATAGCCATTTCTGCTGTTTTAATATCATCTATTTCACTAATTGCTATAACGTCTGGATTTTGTTTTAATACAGCCTTAAAAAAACTTTCAAAATCATCATTATTAGATTCTTTTAAATCTATTTGCGTTATATCATCAATTTTAATTTCACATAGATTTTCAATACTTATAATATTTTTAGAAGGATTACGAAGCTTTTTTAACATAGAATAAAAAGTAGTTGTTTTTCCACATTGTAATGGTCCTGATACAAGTATCAAACCTGTTTTTTTACTTAATAATGAATTAATTTTTTCTAAATCTTCAGAACAAAATCCTAATTCTGAAAAATCAATTGCATTAAAGTTATCTGACACCAATTGTATTCTTATCTTTTCTCCATAAATAGTAGGTAAAACAAACACTTTAATAGTAGTTTCTTTTGAATTAGTAGCATAAATTCCTATACCATTTTGAACAATAGTATTTTGATTAATATCCATGTTACATAAGGTTTTAACTCTTAATGAAATTTTATCAATATTTTTTCTTTCAACCCTTTGTGATTCTTTTAGTTCTCCATCATAACAAAATCTTACTCTTACAGAATCTTCCTGTGGTTCTATGTAAATATCACTTGCTTCATTTTTTAAAGCCTCTTTAAAAATTTCATCTAATAGTTTAACTATTTTTTCATCAACGACAATGTTTTTATCATCATTATTATTATTATCACTATCTTGATTAGTTTGTTTTTCTTTAGAATTTTCTTCTTTTAAATTTTCTATCTCATTTTTACTAGATTTTGCTTCTTCAACTTTTTCTTCAACTTTTTCTTCTAAAAATGGTGAATAATACTTTGTGATTGCATTTTTAATATCTGATATTGATGCAATTTTTGGAAACACTTCAAGATTTGTTGCAAATCTAACATCATCAATTGCATATAAATTAAATGGATAACTCATAGCAACAATAATTTTATTATTCTCAATTGATATAGGCATTAAATAATGTCTTTTCGCAATTTTTTCAGGAATTTTATCTATGATATCTTGATTAATAGTCACTTTATCCAAATTAACATGAGGTACACCTAATTGAAATTCTAATACCTGAATAACATCATCTTGTGAAATTATCCCTTGACTAATTAAGACTTCTCCAATTTTTTCACCTGTCTCTTCTTGTATCTGAAGAGCTTTTGTTAACTGTTCTTCTGAAATGAAACCCGCTTCTACCAATAAGTTCCCAAAATTCTTTTTATTTGTATCCATATTAAGCACCTTTTTAATTTATTTTTATTTTTAAAATTAGGAGAACCTAAAAAATAATACCGAATTCTTTTCGTCTAAAATTCGCTTAAATCTTACGAATTCATACTCTAGAATTGGAGTTTATTTTTTGGATATCCCTTAGAGATATCTAAATAATATGCTATATTTTTAAAATGTTTGTTATTTTCTATTATAACTATATCCTTTTACTACTTTGTTTATAATTTCTAATACATTATTCTTTTCAAAAGGTTTACTTATAAAATTTAATGCTCCAACTTTTAAAGCTTCATCAATTGTTTCTGTATGATCATCCGCAGATAACATAACAATTTTAATTTTCGGTTGACTTTTAAGTATTTCTTGTACAGCGGTAATACCATTAATATCAGGCAATGTAATATCCATAGTAATAATATCAGGATTAAGTTCTTTAGCCATTCTAATAGCATCTTTGCCTGTTTCAGCTTCACCTAAAATCTCATAACCAGCTTCTAGCAATATTTTTCTAATAATGATTCTCATAAATCTAGCATCATCAACGACTAAAATACTTACTTTGTCTCTTTTATTCTTTTCTTCGATTTTTTTGAGTTCTTCTTTTTTTGCTTTGACTTTTGCTATTTTATTAAATTTTTCTTCTTCTAACTTTTTCGCTTGCTCTTTTTTCTTCTCTTCTTCTAACTTCTTAGCTTCCTCTTTTTTCTTCTCTTCTTCTAACTTCTTAGCTTCCTCTTTTTTCTTCTCTTCTTCTAACTTCTTAGCTTCCTCTTTTTTCTTCTCTTCTTCTA
>JBDMZA010000068.1:0-6650 GCA_039770155.1 Clostridiales bacterium | reverse complement strand
GAAGATAATAATTTATATTATGATAGAGAAGATATAATAATAATTGAAATAAATAAATCTGAGAGTGAAATAAAAAGTTTTGCTGAAGACAGTATCAACTTTCAAATAAAAGTAGGTAAGAATATTGATAAAAAAATATATAATTATAATCAAAAATTATTATTCAAAAATAATGATAAGAGTAAATGGAAGGACGAACTAGAATTAAGTTTAAGTATTAATCTAAAAAATGATATAAACGAAGTTGAAGACACTGAAAGTCCCAAAGTTTCTCAAACTACAACTACAGAACCTACACATGCAAATGAAACACCTGTTATTAGTCCTTCAGAAGAACCAAAAACATATTCAACAGATGATAATAAAGATTTAAGTACTGACTTAAAAGAGGATAATGATACTGAAGTTAGTAGTGAAAATAATAAAGACAAAACAGGTGATGAATCAAATATTGACAAAGAGAATTTAGAATAACCCTAAAAATAGTTGAGGTGAATCAAATGATTAAATTAAAATTTCCATTGATTACATTATTTATTTCAATAGCATTTATAACTGTGGGATATGCAAGTTGGGGAGAAACAAATGAATTGGGATCAACTGTAAGAACTGGAGAACTTGATTTAAAGTATGAAAGTATGCCTAATAGTAATATTGTAAGAAGTTCGGAATATGTCGAAACAAATGTTGATATTACAGATGAAGAAGCTCATGAAGCAAAAATAACTTTATCTAATTTATACCCAGGTGCATGGACCATGTTTAAACTTAAGGTATTAAATTCAGGAACAATTCCTGCAAAACTCGAAAATGCAGAAATGGAATTTGAAGGAGATACAAATTTATTAAAATATTTATTTTATGATGCAGGTATTTCAATTGATAAAAATGGTGATTCAATAATTGATTGGAATGTTGATTTTAATGGAATACTAACAGAGTTCGAAAAAGATTTTAATAAAGAAATATTATATTTGGATAAAGCTTACTTAGAAGCTAATAATAGTGGAAAACTTTTTTTAGGAAGATCAAATAGTCAAATAAAGGATTATATAAAAATAAAATTTGATGAATCAGCACCTGAAGATACTCAAAATAAAAGTGTTACATTTAATTTAAGGTTGAATTTTAAACAATATAGTTATTAATGGACAGCCATTAAATTTATATAAGAATGAATTCGTAGTATTTAAGCAAATTTTAGGTGATAAGAATTAGGCAGAATCAAAAAATAAACTAGACAACTTTTTTTGAAAATTCGTTAAACCATCGATATTTTCAGGAAAAAATTGTCTTACGAAATTTTTGATTAGCCTAAATAATAAAAACATGTCTTTGGGCATGCTTTTTTATTTGAAAATTTTAAAGGTTAATTATAATTTGTATTATTTGTGTAAAAAAAAAATAATAAAAATGTAAACATTAAAATAGACTATAATAACATAATATAACAAATATAACTTGCTATAAATTAAATTAATGATGTAAAATATAGTTTGTGAATATAAAATGTCAAAAAAACCATAAAAAATTATATTATGGTCTTTCAACTTATGTAGCCTTCTTGGGTAAAATTTTGAATGTTGTTTACAAAATTGAGATTCCATTAATGAGTTTTAATTTGAAATAATTATTAATAAAGGAGCATAAATTTATGAGAATTTTAATAGTTGATGATCATCCTCTTGTTAGAAAAGGTATAATATCTTTATTAGAAAATCAAGAAGAAAAGAATATATTTTTTGAGGCTTCTGACTTAAATGAAGCAGAATTTGAGTTGAGAACTAAAAATCCAGAAATCGCTTTGGTTGATATAAACTTAGGTAATAAACAAAATGGGATTGAATTAGTTAGAATTTCAAAAAAAATGGAAGGTAATTATAAATTTGTTATTTTATCATCATATATATCCCAGTCTGATTATGAACAAGCTGAAAAACTTGGTGTTAACGGATTTATATTAAAAGATGCATTAGCAGAAGATATTATGTATGCATTAAACTTAGTGAGAAGAGGGCAAAAATATTATTCTCCTGCAATACTGGAGATGTTCAGAGAACCTATGTATAAAGATGATTTGAAGTTGACAAAAAGAGAGATAGAGGTTTTGAAAAAAGTTGTAGTAGGTAAAAGTAATCAGGGAATTGCAGAGGATCTTTATATATCAAGAAATACTGTTAAAAAGCATATGAGTAGTATTTTTTCGAAATTTGATATAAAAAACAGAACAGAATTAATATATTTTATAAACAAAGCCAAAATTGAATTATAGGGCAGAATCAAAAAATAAACTAGTCAACTTTTTTGAAAATTCGTTAAACCATCGATATTTTCAGAAAAAAATTGTCTTATGAAATTTTTGATTATGTCTAGATAAGGAAGTAAAAAATCTACATTTCAAAATAATGAGTTACATTGGTTGTTATTTTTCTTGACTCCATTGCTTACTAATATAACCCAATAGTAGTAATTTGTGGATTTTGAAAAGGTGATAAATATTATGAATTTTAATAAAAAAAAGTTTGAATATATAAAAAAAAGAAATGTGTTTTTTTTAATATTCTTTACAATTATTTTTTTTGCAATGGATAGAGTACATTTTATTAAATTTACTAAAACTTCAAATTATGTATATATTGTAAAACCAACAATATGGATAATTGTTACAATGATCATAGTGAATTTGCCCAGAGTAAATATTAAGACTAAAATCAGATATAGAAATAAGTTGTGGTGGTGGGTTGTCTATTTGTCATCTATGCAATTAATAATTTACTTTATGGGAGGAATGGTGGATGGTTTAGGGAAAAGCCCATATAATACGTCAATTGTAGGTATATTAAATAATATATTTGTTTTTGGTTCATGTATTTTGGGTCAAGAATTATTAAGATCATATATATTAAATACTTTATCTGAAAAAAATAAAAATTTAAAAATCCTTATTATTACTATATTAATATGTATTTTTTCTTCAAATTTGACAATTATTTTTACAGAAGGTTTTAATAGAAACAGTCTTATTTATTTTTCATCTGAGGTATTACCTAAAATAGCAATTGGTTTTGTTGCATCATATTTTGTAATTTTGGGTGGAGCTTTGTATTCAATTACTTATCTTTCTATCATTCAACTATCAATAATGATTTTACCAGTATTACCTAATATGAAATGGACTACAAAAACATTATTAGGAATTTTAAGTCCATTAATTGTTATATTTATATTTCAAAACATATATTCAATTATTACTAAAGAAAAAAGAAAAACACAATTTAAAAAAGAAAATTATAAGACATTGTTATTAACAGGAAGTGTATCATTATTTATAATATGGTTTTCTATTGGTATTTTTCCTATATACCCTTCAATTATAGTTACAGGAAGTATGAAACCTAAAATATCACCTGGTGATATGGTTATCTCAAAAAGAATTAAAGGAAATAAAGCTAAACTAAATGATATAATACATTTTAAAGATGATAATATTTACGTATTTCATAGAATTATCAATATTAAAAATAATAGAGGAAAAACAAATTTTATAACAAAAGGAGATAATAATAGGGAAGCAGATTTTGGATTATTAAAATCAGAAGATATAAGAGGGAAAGTTATATTTGTTATACCTAAAATTGGTTGGCCTACTTTAATTTTAAAAGATAAAAAAAACGAAGATACAAAAGAAAAAAGAGAGAATTAAGGCAGAATCAAAAAATTAAGTTACTTAGGAGAAGAAAGTTTTATGATAAGAGGCTATATAAATAAGTTTCAAAATATAGAAACAGGTAAATATACAAAAATAGCAGGGATATTGATAGTATTGGTTATTATGATTTTAGACATTATTATGTTTAAAATCATAATTCATAATAAATATATTGAAAATGATAAAAAAGTTTTAAGTTATGATGTCAATTCAATAGTTGATTACAATATATTATTATTAGAAAATGACTTGTTTGATAAAAGCACTTTGGGACCAAATAGAATTTATATAACTAATTTGATTGATAAAATAAATACAGTTAATAAATTAAAACTTTCAATTGACAGAGATTCAGATGTTCAAGGAGATTATGAAGTTTTTGCATATTTAAGTGCAACGCTTCCAGAAGATGCTGAAAATAGAGTAATATGGGATAAAAAGTATATACTATCAGAAAGACGAAAGTTTAAAGATGATAAAGATATTAAAATATCAAAAAAAAGTGTTAATATAAATAAAGAAACAGAAATTGACATAAAAAGCTATATGGATTTTGTAAAAGATGTAAATGTGAAATATGATATAAATTATACTACGAATTTAAAAATAACATGGGATATAAATATTTATTTAAATTCACAGGGAAGAATTATAAATGAAAGAGTATTAAATTTTATGAAAATTAATTTAGATGAAAAACATATGCAGGCAAATGGTGATTTAATATATACAAATAGTGAATCAATTAAAACAAAGATAAAGAAAATTAAAGATGGCTATTATATAAAAATGTTTGCAACAATAATTATTTTCATTATTTTGGTTATTTTAATGCTTTACATGACTTTGATTTTAAAAATTAAAATTGATAATGAAACTGATAAAACAAAATTTAATAAAATTAAAAAATTATTTGGTGACAGAATTGTTACAATAACATATCCTCTAAAATTTGTTGATCATAAAATTATTCAGGTGGGTGAAATTGAAGATTTAGCTAAAATATCCGATGATTTAAGTAAACCCATTTTGTATAGTAATTATAAAAATAATAGTAATAATTTTTATGTATTAAATGAAAATGAAATATATATATTTAAGTGGTAGGATATCTTATTTTATATTGTTGAGGGATATACCCTCAACAATATTTGTGATTTAGGATAGTATTTTTAATTTGTAATTTTTGATCCGATTATTTTGTTAACTGCTTCAGATACTGGTTTCAATTCTTCAATCAATTTAGTAAACTTTTCAGGTTTTAATGATTGAGGACCATCAGACATTGCATTTTCAGGTTCATTATGGACTTCAACAACTAAACCATCTGCTCCAGCTGCAATAGCAGCTTTTGACAGTGAATCTATGTATTTGTGAGTACCTGCTGCATGACTTGGGTCAACTAGAATAGGTAGATGAGAATTTTCTTTAACAACAGGTATTGCACTTATATCTAGAGTATTCCTTGTAGATGTTTCAAAAGTTCTTATACCTCTTTCACATAAAATAACATTTGGGTTACCTGAAGAAATAATATATTCTGCTGCCATTAGCCATTCTTCAATTGTTGCAGAAAGTCCCCTTTTCAAAAGAACTGGTTTGTTTGATAGACCTACTTCTTGCAAAAGTCTAAAATTTTGC
Organism: Clostridiales bacterium; assembly: GCA_039770155.1. GTDB lineage: Bacteria > Bacillota > Clostridia > Acetivibrionales > JBDMZA01 > JBDMZA01. The sequence goes on along the minus strand of JBDMZA010000068.1, from coordinate 1,300 downwards.
ATATTACGTGCACCTATTTGAAGCATGTCAACATAATGTACAACTAGTTCAACGTCTCTTGGGTCAACAACTTCTGTTACAATTGATAAACCTGTTTCCAATTTTGCTTGAGCCATTATTTTAAGTCCATCTTCTTCTAATCCTTTAAATGAATAAGGAGATGTTCTTGGTTTGTATGCACCACCTCTTAAAAAATTGGCACCTGATTTTTTTACTAAATGTGCAATTGATAAGAAAGATTTTTCACTTTCAACAGCACAAGGGCCAGCAATAATTGTTATTTTGTTGCCACCAATTTCTACATTGCCAGCTTTTATAATACTTGGTGTTTTTTTTAATTCTTTACCAGCCAGTTTAAAAGGCTTCATTATAGGAATTATTGTTTCAACGCCAGTTAGAGATAATAACATTTCTTTTTCGGCCAGTCTTTTATCTCCGATGGCTCCAATAACTGTTTTAGTATCACCATAAATCGGATGTGTTTTAAACCCTAAAGAAATTAACTTATTTTCAACTTTTGTTATTTCATCATTACTTGCTCCATTTCTCATTACTATTATCATTTTTATCACCTCATAAATTATTGTGACTTCTATTCTAAGACTTTATAAACTTTGTTTCAATAATTATTTTATAATGTTTTAATGTAAATAGAATTATTTGAAGTGAATTGAAGATGCTTTCTGAAATATATTTATAAAATATAGAGATATTTTTAATTATTAATTGATATTATACGACACAATGTGATATATTATACATATCCATAATGTTATATACGATTTTCATATTATTTTAAAATCCGAAAGGTGCTGAAAATAATGAATGAACTAAAAATAGCTATATTTGAGTTAAATGGAGATACATTGGCAACTGATGTATTATGTATAAAAGAAATAGTGAAATACCAAAATATTGAGGTATTAGAAGATGTTCCATTATATTTTGAAGGTTTCTTTGATTATAGAGGATACATGGTTCCTATTATTAACTTGAATGCAAAATTTAGATTTGGCAAAAGTGAAGCTACAAAAAAAACTAAAATTATTATTACAATAACAAATGATGAATATATTGGATTTGTAGTAAATGATGTGAAATCTATTTTGAACATTTATGAAAATGAAGTAGAAAATATGCCCGATATTGCACATCGACAGGGAAAAAATTTCTTAAAGAAAGTTATAAAAAAAGACAATGATATTATTGCAATTTTGGATATAAAGCAGATACTAACAAAAGATGAAGTAGAATTTGTTTATAAATTAAGAGAAACATATCTTAAAAATAAAATAAATAG
>JBDMZA010000067.1:0-3943 GCA_039770155.1 Clostridiales bacterium | reverse complement strand
GATACTTTAACTGAAATCGAATGTGACTTTTTATTTGGAAGAGTCTCAGTAAGTATAAGTAAAATCGATAATGCTGTTACAGTATATGATAGAGCAATAAAAAAACTAAATTTATACTTAAAAGAGAATAAAACTAAAGACATCAATCACAGATTAAAGTTTATATCTATAGAATCAGTTGTAGGTTATTTTGATTATGGTGATTTTGAAAAATCATTGAATACAATTGAAAATCTTGAAAATATATTAAACATGGATTTTTTACAAAAAGGATATTTAAATATTTGGAAAGCTAGAGTATTTTGCTGTTTTAGCATGTACAATGAAGCTTTATCAATTGCTAATACAACAAGAGAGAAAAATTTGAAATTTTCTTCAAGTACTTGGCTAGAGCTTATTATTTTAGGTGTTATGTCTATAATTAATGAGGATTTAGGGAGTTATGAAGTTGCAAAAAATTATAGAAAAGAAGCTTTGGCAATAGCAAGATCAACTAATGATAAATGGATTATTACAGATATATTAGTTGCAGAAGCAAGAAGTGAAATAATTAGAAATAAAATTGAAAATATAGAATCTGTATACTCAATTTTAAATGAGGCAAATAAACTATCTTTAGAAGCTGATTTTAAACATAATATTGTATTGAGTTTATCATTTATATCGTTATTGTTGATAAAGAATAATGATATAAATAATGCTATTGAAAAATCTGAAAAAGCAATTAAACTTTTAGAAAAATATAAGTATTTTCCAAATTGTGATGAGGAAGAAATATTTTTGAATCATGCATTCGTTTTAAAGAGGGCGAGAAAAATTCAAGAATCAAAAATTTATGCAGAAAAGTGTATAGATGAAATAAAAAGAAAATCAAATTTAATTAGGAGATATAATTATAAAGAGTTATTCTTATCTCAAAATAGAATTAAAAATATACAAAATAAAATAGAAATAAACTGGGGGTTTTCATAATGATAAATACAACAGATATAGAATATTGTAATCCATTTGATAAAATGGCACCTGATTTTTGGATGAAAATTGAACATTTGGCAAGGTATAATTATGCAAATGACTTAATAAAAAAATATAATATAAGAAATGTTTTAGATGTAGGATGTGCAGATGCTTATGGAACAATAGAATTATCTAAAGAAACTTCTAATGTAATTGGAGTTGATAACAGTGATAAATTAATTAATTTAGCTAAAGAAAATATATACAAAAAAAATATAACAAATATAGATTTAGTTCATTGCGATCTCGAAAAAGAAAAATTATCTTTAAAAATTGATAAAAAAATTGATTTTATTGTATGTTTTGAAACATTAGAACATTTATCAAATCCTGGAGATGTTTTATGTGAATATAAAAATATTTTAAATTTAAATTCACATCTGCTAATTTCTGTTCCTAATGAAGCTTTTGAGGCTAAAAATGATGATGGAACTCCAAGAAATCCATATCATAAACAATTATTTAAGGAAAAAGATATAAGTAATTTAATAAAAAATGCTGGATTTAAAATAAAAAGATATTTATATCAGCCATATACAAATATCTTTTTTAATAAAGAAATAAAATTAACTAAAGATGAAATATATAAAAGTGAAGAATTAAATAATTTTTATAAACATGATGAAAATTCAATCAGGTATTTTGCTAATTTATTTGGAAAACCTGAATCAAAGTTAAAGAAAGAATCATATTCAATTATTATTCATGCAGTTATTTAATATTTACTGAATAATATACTGATTTTTGTTGTGTTTTACCTTGAATTATACAGATATTTTTATCAACTCAATAATATAATTGAATTAATAAAAAAAGTATAATTTAAGGAGTGCATTTGAGTGGATTATAGTTATAAAAAAATAATTTATAAAAAATTCCCTAATAATTTAAATCATTTATATGTATATAGATCAAAATCTAAAAAAATATTGTATATAAATAAGGATTTTTGTTTGAAAAATATTTCAAAAGGAATTATAACACCATTGGTTATGAATTTTAATTCAAAAAATCTTTAATCTTCTGGATTGGGATTTTTTGAACTTTATTTCCAATCTTAATTTCAATCCATTTATCTTGAATCTCATTTATTATATAATCATCGTTTATTCCAACTAAGTAATCAATGCTTGTACCTAATTCCATAACAATTTTTTTCAAATTTTCAATACTTGGAAATTCATCTCCTGTTATATATTTTGAAATATCATTATTGTCGATATTAGTTTTTTTCGACAAATATTCTTTTGTAATCTCCTTTTGAATCATCAATAATCTTACTCTATCCAGAAAAATAGTCTTTGTGGTGCTATCAACATTTATAGATGAATTTTTTTGGAAATCTCCTAGAAAATCGGTTCTTTTATAAATATAATCTATGCTACAATTAAAAATTTCTGATAATAATATTAATTTTTCTGGAGAAGGTATTCGTTCTCCAGTTTCATATCTTTGTATTGTTCTAATATTTACATTTAATTTTTTAGCCAATTCATCCAACTTCATTTTGTTTAATCTTCTTAGTTCTTGTATCCTATTTTCCAAAATATTCACCTCAACTGTTTTCTTTCTCTTCTAAAAATTTTCTAATATCATTCTGGGATATCTTTTTTGTATGTCCTTTAAAAGTTCCAATCCAATCTTCGAGAATTACAATTTCGTCTGGTTCAGAGTTATCATTTAACCCAACTAAAAAATCAATTGTTGTATTTAGAGAGAGAGCTATTTTCTTTAAATTATCTATATTTGGAAATTCTTTTCCCTTTATATAATTATTAATAATATTTTTACTTAATTTTGTTTTTTTATATAAAATTTCTTTTGTAATATCTTTCTTCAACATTAAATCAATAATTCTATGAATGAATATTTTTTTTGTATCTGGATTTGTTTCAATAAGAATAGCCAATTGATCAAAATTATCAATTTCATTAATATTTTTTTTATCAGAAATATATATAAGGTAATCTATACTACAATCAAATAAATCACTTAAAATCATTAATTTATCAAGTGGAGGATTTATTGTCCCGTTTTCATATCTTTGAATTGTACTAGGATTTATATTTAATTTATTTGCTACTTCGTTTATTGTCATATTATTTTCTTGTCTTAAAATTTTAATTCTGTTTTTCAACTTCAGCACCTCCTACTATCTAGATTATATAATAATTTCAAGTGTTTTAAAATAAGTTTATTTTTGTCTTGACATTTCTTATGAGACCATATAATATATTATTATAACGACCGATTAAGAAACTGAATTATTACTCAACATATATAGATTAAAATCATTACTATATATAAGTTTAAACAAGAAAAACAAAAATTTTTAACCTATTACTTTCTTAAAAGGCCGTATGAATATTGGATTTAGAAATCAAAACATAATAAAAGTAGTACCCCCATACCGTCCAAAGTTAAAGGCACTACTATCACAAAAGTCCTTTAAGGAACTATATATTAATTATAATATAAATTTTCCTTAAAAGACAGAAAATTTTAGGGAGGATTTATCACTTCAAAATCCTATCTAAATAAATTCCAATAGTTAAAGTAATGATTTCTAAATGCTTGTACTTTGAAAATTAAATATTGTTAATACAAAAGTATTCTCCTGTTGAGTGTTTGGGGTGATAGAAAACACTAATTAATCAATTACTGTTTATGAAAACCTGTTTTATTTTAATTTATTTTTTTTATTAACTAGGATTATAACGGTGGCTGTGAGCAGTGAATGATTGAGCATTAATTAATTTAAAGAGTATTAAATTAAGAAAGAGAGATGATTAAAATGAATGATCTTATAAATTTAAGAGATGTAACTAATGTTGATGATTTGCCATTAACTTTGACTGTAACAGACATACAAAACATATTGGGTGTTTGTAGACGAAATGCTTATCAATTATGTACTTCTAAGAAG
>JBDMZA010000066.1:0-2621 GCA_039770155.1 Clostridiales bacterium | reverse complement strand
TTGGAGAAAATAGTTTTGAGTTAGATTCTATTGGAAGGATAAAGAAATTAAAAGATTATAAGAATAGAGTTTTGAAGTATGGTTGGAATGAAGTGGATGAAAGGGACTATATAATTTATCCAGATGGCAGTAAAGTTGACTATGAATATGATGAAATGGGAAGAATTGCAGAAGTAACAGGAATGGATAATACAGTTAAATATGAATACAATGTTCTTGGAAAAGTAAAAAAGCAAATACTACCTGATGGTACAACTACAAATTATTCGTATAATTCATCATCGAAGATATTGGAATTAAATAGTATAAGAGAAAATAAGATTATTGATAGAAGAGAGTTTTCTTATGATAAAACAGGAAATAAAATTAATATAAAGATTAATGGAGATAGTATAAATTATAAATATGACAAAATGAATCAATTAATTGAAGAGATAAAATTTCTTTCAAATAATCAACCTGGCAATATAACAAAATATTTTTATGATACTCTTGGTAACAGAGTTAAAATTGAAGATTCAAATGGGGATAACAAGCCCAAAATTACTAATTATAGTTATGATAAGAATGAACATCTTATAGGCATCAATGGTAAAAGAACAAATATATTTGGGAGTGAAGAATTTTTAACTCAAGGTATTAATTTAAAATATGATAAGCGTGGAAACTTTGTTAAAGCTATAAGTGGAAATAAAATTCTTGGAGAGCTAGAATTTGATGAGACTAATAGATTGAATAAGTTTACAAATAGTGAAGAAATAAATACTAACTTCTCTTATGATGGATTTGATAGACGTATAAAAGTAAATGAAAATGACTTTGTATGTGATATTACAAAGATTTATAATAGTGTAATTCAATCTGAAGATTCTAAATATATTTATGGTAATGGTATTTCACCAATTATTTCAGGAAAAGTTGGAGAAAATAGTTTTTTTGTAAAAGATGAATTAGATAGTTCAATTAGTCTTATTAAGGAGAATGGATTTATTGAAAAACAAGCATTTGATACATTTGGAAATTTAAAAGATAATTATAATATTTCAAGTACTAACAAAAATTTATTTAGTTATACTGGTTATCAAAATGATGGAATAGGATTATTGTATGCACAAGCAAGATATTATTTGCCAGAAATAGGAAAATATATAAGTGAGGACAGTTATAAAGGACAAATTATTGATATACAAAGCTTGAATAATAGCGTGTATTGTAATAATAATCCACTAAGATTCATTGACCCAAGTGGATATGTACCATGTGGTGAATATCAAACAATTAAACCAGTTGATGGTACTAAAATTATACGAATTAAGGAAAAGAGAGAAACAGGATGGGACAAGTTCAAGAAGATTTTTGAATTTGAAGCTGGACTAGGATCAGGATTAGGTGTGAGTACTAAACTATTTAATGTTTTAAATGTAGAGTTAGGGGGATATATTGATAGAATTAATTTTAGATATCAAGATGGTAAATCTGATTTATCAAGTAAAATAGATGTTGGCTTAGATGTTGAAATATTAAAAAATTTGAAGGTTGGAGGAGATTATTATGTAACAAATAATATTTTTGATTCAAAGTATAATGATCCATTTACAGGTATTTTTTCTGATCCAAATGCAGAAAAGAGTTGGATGTATGGAATAAAAACTGGAAATAAGTCTTTAATAGGAGACAATAGTCTTAAAGATGGTTCAGAAGATTTCAAAATTCCATTTGGTGTAAGTGTTGCAGTTGGAGTAGCAGGTCAAGCATAAGTAAGATTGAATCTTACTAAAACAAAAGAATTTTGTGAATATATGAAAGAACAACTCATTAGTATATATTAGTTACAATCAATGTGTAGAACAATTATAATATATAACTATTTAAGATAATAAAATACTTAATAATAAGTAGTTTAAAACCAGTGCTTAGTCAATAATAAAATAAATGTGTGATATTTAATAAATATCACATTTAAAAAGTATAATTCATTTTATATATAACTTGAATTTTACCAATTAAGGAGAATGATTTAATGAATAGAAAAAGTGTATTATCAGTTCTTATTTTTGCAGGGATTATATGTTATTTTTATGGATTTATTTTTTTTAATAAAATGGGTATGATTTTTATGGGAGGGGGTATTTTTTTAATATTAATTCCAACTTTATATATTGGAATTAATATTAGACATGAAAAAAAGATATTTTCATGGATACTTATAATTTTATCTGTTTTTTTTATAAGTATTTATTTAATAAATTTAATGTTTTTTTATTTACTTAAGATTTGAAGGTATATTTAATTAACTATAATAAGAAGACTTTATCTTATGATAAAATTTTAAATATGAAAATAATAGAAAATTTATTTAATATTGTCCATTGCAATAAATAAATCTTTGAAAAAAGAAGCTTAAAAAAGTTAAATATTAACAATAGAATCATTAAAAATAAGAAAAAATAAAGAAACAAAAATATAGATTTTTTTGTAACGAGGAGAAGTCAATATTTTTGAACACCACAAAAAGAGTATCAACCTAACAAAGATTAATTAAGCCGTTTTTTTTATAATCGTGATATAATCCATTTAAAATCGGTTTAGATTTTAAAACTGTATTTTAAATTTTAGTTTCA
>JBDMZA010000065.1:0-3424 GCA_039770155.1 Clostridiales bacterium | reverse complement strand
GGGTGCCTTTAAGGCTGAGAAAGAATTATCTTAACCCTTGAACCTGATATGGTTAATACCATCGTAGGAAAGCATGTATTATTTAATTTTAGAATAAGCATATTAGCTTACCAATCGATTTGGTAAATTAATATGCTTATTTGTTTAGGAGGAGGAAAATGAAAGTTAAATTAAATGGTTTAGAATATGAAACTAATGAAAAAACGACATTAAAGATATTTTTAAGTGAAAAATTAAAAAGTTTAGACAAAATTGTTGTAGAACATAATTACAATATAATAGATAAAAAAGATCTTGAGAAAATAATTCTAAATGATGATGATATAATTGAAGTTTTAAAATTTGTTGGGGGAGGATAATATGAGTGATAATTTAGTAATTGGGGGAAAAGAAATTTCTTCAAGGTTATTTTTAGGAACAGGTAAATTTTCAAACAATGAGATAATACCCGATATTATTGAAAAATCTGAAGCTCAAGTTGTTACTGTTGCTATGAGAAGAGTTGACTTGAAATCTGATAGAGAGAATATGCTAAACTATATACCAAAAAATTGTATATTAATGCCAAATACTTCTGGAGCAAGAAATGCAGATGAAGCAGTGAGAATAGCAAAACTTGCTAGAGCTTCAGGATGTGGAAATTGGATTAAAATTGAAGTGATTTCAGATAATAAATATTTATTGCCAGATAATTATGAAACTATTAAAGCAACAGAAATTCTTTCAAAAGATGGTTTTGTAGTTTTACCTTATATGAGTCCTGACTTAATGGTTGCTAAAAAACTAGAATCTGTTGGGGCAGCTGCTGTTATGCCATTAGGGTCACCAATTGGAACAAATAAAGGGCTTAAAACTAAAGAATTGATTAATATTATTATTAATGAAATAGAACTTCCTGTAATTGTAGATGCTGGATTAGGAAAACCTTCAGAAGCAACTGAAGCAATGGAAATGGGAGCCGCAGCTGTTTTAGTTAATACTGCAATTGCAAGTGCGGATAATCAGGTAGATATGGCTATGGCTTTTTCATATGGTGTAAAAGCGGGTAGAATTGCTTATAAATCAGGACTAGGATCTGTTAAAGAATTTGCTGTTGCCTCATCACCTTTGACAGGTTTTTTAAATGAGTAAAATAAACATAGTGGAGTTGCATTTTAAATGAATTTTTATGATGAGTATAATAAATATAAAAATATAGAAATTGATGACTATATAGGTAGTTTAAGTGAAAATAAAGTATTAAACATATTAAATAAGGATGTTATAGATAAATATGATTTTTTAGCTCTGCTATCTGCTAAGTCTGATAAACATATTGAATATATGGCGAAAAAAGCAAATAAATTAACAAGGAATCATTTTGGAAAGGTTATTTTATTATATACACCAATGTATATATCAAATTATTGTGTTAATCAATGTGTGTATTGTAGTTATAATGCTAAAAATAATATAGCTAGAGAAAAATTGGATTTTAATGAAATTGAAAAGGAAGCTAAGATTATATCTGACAAAGGTTTTAGACATATACTTATTCTTACAGGGGAATCAAGAAAACATAGTCCATTAGATTATATAAAAAACTCAGTTAAAATATTAAAAAAATATTTTGATTCTATTTCAATTGAAATTTATCCTTTAGAAGAATCTGAATATAAGATATTAATAGATTCTGGAGTGGATGGTTTGACAATTTATCAAGAAGTATATAATGAAGATGTTTATGATAAACTTCATCTTGGTGGTCCTAAAAAAAATTATTTATTTAGAATAGATGCTCCTGAAAGAGCATGTAGATCAAATATTAGAAGTGTAAATATAGGAGCATTATTAGGTCTTGATAATTGGATTAGGGAAGCTTTCTTTACAGGATTACATGCAAATTATTTGCAAAACAAGTATTTGGATACAGAGATATCAGTTTCTATTCCTAGGATAAGACCATATAAAGGTTCTTTTCAATCTGAATTTGAAGTATCGGATAGAGAATTAGTTAAGACTATACTGGCATTTAGAATTTTTATGCCAAGAGTTGGTATAAGCTTATCAACAAGAGAAAATTCGAAATTAAGAGATAATCTTGTTGGATTAGGCATTACAAAAATGTCTGCAGATTCATCTACAAAAGTTGGAGGACATAGTACTCAAAGTAAAGATGTTGGACAATTTGATATTTCTGATGATAGAAATGTTAATAAAATAAAAGAAATGTTAAATGAAAAAGGTTATCAAGCAATTTTTAAAGATTGGCAATATATTTAGAAAATTTCATTTATTATTATATAGTATTAGTTTATAAGAGAGGTGAATTTTTATGGAAAAATTATATAGAGTTATTGATGCAAATGTTAATAGAGCCTCAGAAGGAATTAGGGTTATTGAGGATATTGGAAGATTTTATTTAAATCATAGTGAACTTACATCAGATTTAAGAGAAATAAGACACAAAATAAGAGATATAGCAAAAATTTTTTTGAAAAACTGCTTAATAGAAAGAGATTCAATTAAGGATATAGGACTGGATATTTCTATAAAATCTAATTTGTCAAATAAAACTAATATTATTGAACTTATTGAAGCTAATTTCAAAAGAGTACAAGAAGCTTTAAGAACTCTTGAAGAAGTAATTAATATAGTAGGTCATAATGATATTTCAAGAGAATTTGAAGTAATTAGATTTAAGACTTATTATCTTGAAAAAGAGATTTATTTTAAAATTAAAATAAATCTTGTGAAATCTGAAAAAAATAGAAAATTAGATACAGATATATATTGTATAACTTCATATGAGCATTCAAAAGGAAGAAATAATATTGATGTTATTACTGAAATGCTAGAAGAAAATATTGAAATAATACAATACAGGGAAAAAAATAAAAGTTTAGCGGAAAAATATAGAGAATGTATTGAAATAAGAGAATTGACATTAAAATATAAAGCAACATTTATTATAAATGATGATATACACATAGCTAAAATGGTAAATGCTGATGGGGTTCATATTGGACAGGATGATTTACCAATTGATAAAGTAAGAGAATTTTTGGGAGAAGATTTTATTATAGGTATTTCAACTCATTCAAAGGATCAATGCATACAGTCAATAAATAGTGAAGCGGATTATATTGGAGTAGGACCGATATTTAAGACATATACAAAAAAAGATGTTTGCGACCCTGTAGGTCTTAGTTATCTATCATATGTATCAAAAAATGTTAAAATTCCTTTTGTTGCGATAGGGGGAATAAAGGAGCATAATTTAGCGAGTGTATTAAAAGAAAAGCCAAAAATGATTGCCCTAGTAACAGAAATTGTTGGAGCAGATGATATAAGAGCAAAGATAAGAAGTATAAGAAAAATAATGAGAGAAAATAAAGGGCGAGAAAAGGATTTAATGAATAAGGTGTAATCAAAAAGCTTATAT
>JBDMZA010000064.1:0-3538 GCA_039770155.1 Clostridiales bacterium | reverse complement strand
CTGGTGAAAAATAATGTACTGAACCAATTGTACTTCCAACCATTGTTATAGTTGTATTGGTAACTGCTCTTGCTATTCCAAAATCAGCAACTTTTGCTACTCCATCTTTAGTTAACAAGATATTATGAGGTTTTATATCTCTATGCACTATTTTGTTTTTATGTGCATGTTCAATTGCTGAACAAATTTGAATTGAAATATTTATGGCCTCTCTCCAATTTAAAGAGTTTTCACTTTCAATATAATCCTTTAATGTTATTCCATCTATTAATTCCATAACAATATATTGAATTTCTCCTTCACGCCCAACATCATATACAGAAACAATATTCGGATGTGATAAACTTGCTGCAGCTTGTGCTTCAATCTGAAATCTTTTTAAAAACTCTTCATCATTATTAAATTCATTTCTTAAAATTTTTACAGCTACAAATCTTTTAAGTAATGTACATTTTGCCTTATATACGATGGCCATACCACCACCGCCTATTTTTTCAATTAATTCATACCTATTTCCTAAAATCTTACCTTCCATTTGATCACTCCTTACCCTAGATATAAATCTAAGGTTTTAAAATTAATCAACCCCGTCAATACGAAATAATATAACAGTGGTATTGTCTTCTCCGCCATTTTCATTAGCTTTATTTATTAGATTTTCGCTAGCAGTTCCAAGATCTTTACTATTTTGAACAATATCTCTTATTTGATTTTCATTAACCATATTGGTTAGTCCATCTGTACACATTAAAATAATATCACCATTTTCAATATCATACTCATACAAATCTACATCAATAACAACAGAACAGCCTATTGCTCTTGTTATAATATTTTTCTTTGGGTGATTTTCAGCTTCTTCTTTAGTTAGAGTTCCACTTCTTAGAAGCTCTTCAACAAGTGAATGATCAGAAGTAATTTTGCTTATTATTCCTTTTTTCAAAATATAAACTCTGCTATCTCCAATATGACCAATATAGAGTTTCTTTCCATAAACAACTGCCGCAATAAGAGTTGTACCCATTCCTGAATTTTCACTTTTAGCTTTTGACATCTCAAAAACTTTTTGATTAGCTTTCTCCATGGCCTCAATAATACTTGCTGTTAAATTTTCCTCTTCTAAGAATGCTCCAGGAGTATTCAACAAAACCTCTCCGGTATATTCCGCTGCTGTTTTGCTTGCTATTTCTCCTGCATTATGTCCCCCCATACCATCTGCAATTATATAGATGTCAGGTAAGTTTTCATAACTTGACTTTATGAAAAAACTATCTTCATTTACTGTTCTTATCAATCCAGTGTCACTTCTTACAGAGAATCTCACTTTATCACTCCTAAAGCTCATTTAAAGGAAATATAATATCTCCTGTTTTATATTTATTTAAGCTACTTCTTCTAAGTTGACCACAGGCTGCTTCTATGTCACTACCTAATTCTCTTCTTATTGTTGTTTCAATGCCACTTTCTAATAATATATTTCTAAATTTATTTATATTAATTTTATTACTCCTTTTAATATTTAAATCACTACTATCATTAACGGGAATAAGATTTACATGACACAATAAACCCTTAATTAATTTTACTAATTTAAAAGCATCTTTTTTTGAGTCATTTAAACCATCAATTAATATATATTCAAAAGTTATTCTTCTTTTTAAAGTCTTTGTATATATCTTACATGCTTCTATTAATTTGTCAATAGAATACTCAATAGTTATAGGCATAATTTTTTTTCTTATTTGATTATCAGCAGAATGTAGTGAAATGGATAATGTTACAGGTAATTCTTCTTTTAAAAAATCATATATTTTGTCAACTAATCCACATGTAGAAATTGAAATATGCCTATATCCTATATTTAATCCAGTTTTACTATTTAAATTCTTTAAAAATTTTATTAAATTATTATAATTATCAAAAGGTTCCCCAATACCCATAACTACGACATTGTTTATATTTTCGCCTGTATCTTTTATTGTAGCTAATATCTGATCCATCATTTCACCAGAAGTTAAATTTCTTGCAAATCCCAAATGACTTGAGGCACAAAATTTACACATCATTTTGCAACCAACTTGGCTTGAAATGCATATTGAATTGCCATGTTTATATTTCATAAAAACTGTTTCAATTATGTTTCCATCAATAAGTTGATAAAGATATTTTTTAGTATAATCAACTTTAGAGACATACTTTTTAAATATAGTTAACTTACTTATCGAAAAATTATCATTTAAAATATTTCTAAGTTCTTTGGGTATATTTGACATTTCATCAAAAGAAGTTACTCCTTGATAAATCCATTTAAAAACTTGTTCTACACGATATTCTTTTTCTTTTATAGAAATAAAAAATTCTTTTAATTCTTCTAAATTTAAATCTAAGATATTTTTCTTCTCAGACATTTATATTAATCCTTTCTTTTAAGCCTTGCTATGAAAAACCCATCAAGATCATTAATATGGGGATATATTGTCACAAAACCATCTTCGATTAAATATTTTTTTAATTTATCAGGTAAAAATTCTTCTATACTTTCAAGTGAAAAGTTTTTATGTCTTTCTAAAAAATTTTTTATCTGAATCTCATTTTCACCAGGTTCTATTGTACAAGTACTGTATACAATAATACCGTTTTGTTTAACATATTTAGCTGCATTGTCTAGTATATTCTTTTGAGTTATTACTAATTTTTTAATATCTTCTTCTTTCCTGTTAAACAATATATCAGGTCTTTTATTTATAATACCAAAACCAGAACAAGGAGCATCTACCAAAACTTTATCAGCTTTTTCCATATATGATCTATTTAAAATTTCACCATCATTTTCCTTGATTTCAATTATATTAATTCCTAATCTTTTTTCATTTTCCAATACATTTTTTAGTCTTGACTTATGCAAATCCATTGCAATTATTTTTCCTGTATTGTTCATTTTTTCTGCTATATGTGCTGTTTTTCCACCTGGTGCACTACATAAATCTATTATAAAATCATTTTCTCTAGGATTCAAAATTTCTGTAACTAACATTGAACATTCACTTTGTATACTAAAAAAACCTTCTTTATATAAATTTAAATTTATAATATCTTTTGGTTCATCAATTATTAGTGCATTTTTTATAATTGAACTTTTCCTTCCTAATATACTATCACTTTTAAGCATTTCTTGTAAATCATTTAGTTCTATCTTTAAAGAATTTATCCTAATTGTTAATTTTGATTCTTTTTTTAAATTATATTCTAAAATACTTTTTGTAAAATCAATTCCAAATATTTTGATCCATCTCTTAACAATCCAAACTGGTATTGAATAAAATATTGATAAGTATTCATAAATATTTTTATCTTTATTTGGATATTGTATTTTTTCCTTATTTCTTACTATATTCCTTAGTATGCCATTTACAAATCCAATAGAACCCTTGTGTCCATATTTTTTTGCTAGTAATACACTTTCACTACAAACAGCAAAGTCAGGAATCCTGTCGCAAAATAAAATTTGATATATTCCTGTTCTTATTATATTAAGTAT